>CAMYOP010000020.1:0-15080 GCA_947260045.1 uncultured Desulfobulbaceae bacterium | reverse complement strand
GGGTGCTTGCTCCAACTTGAATTGCACCAGGCTTGAAAGCTTGATAGGTGCCGATGTGAACCTTGTGGATCTTGGAGAGGAAATCGCAGATACTCTTATTGCCCAGTCTTTTCCTCCTTTAATGCCAAGGCCGCCTGGGCATCCTATTTTGACAGTAACCTTTGTTAATAATCAGGACTTGGATAAAGCCACTGATTTTGGCAGAACCTTACAGGACCATGTCAGTTCACGATTTGTCCAGCAGGGGTTTTCTGTAAAAGAGTTAAAGCTGCGCCATAATCTTCTTGTTCGTCAAGACAATGGCGAATTCATGTTAACCAGGAACTTAAACGATATCATAGGTAAGCAAAAAGCGCAGGCAGTCGTTGTCGGTACCTATGCTTTAGCTAACCGCGTTCTTTATTTGTCAGTCAGGCTTGTTGATCCACATGATAATGTTATTCGTTCCACTTGGGACAAGCGAATCTGTCTTGATGAAAACACCTTAAAAATGTTGGGCTTTCAGTACGAAGAGATGGATGGATTTGATCTTCCCAGAAGGTCTCCGTTGGATTCAATTCTCTATTAAGATTTTAGGTACCAGGGGGAAGGAATTTTTTTGTAATAAAGTGCGCTATCTGTCTGGTTTGGGAAAAGGAAAAGACATTTTCTTTTTTCACAGGTAAATCTGATACAGTGGCGATGATACCTGTTATTGAAGCCCCCATGACTTTTTTCATGTCCCGAAGTACTTCGATTTTGGCCACGCCGCTTTCCTCCTTGAATCCTTCTCCTATAACAATATCTACATCAGGAAAAAAGTTACCAGCCATGGTGACAAGGTTCATTTCCATTTTTTTCCGAAACAGGACAAACTGGTCAGGTGCGCTCAAGGCGACAGCATCTGCCTCTGCTTCCCGGTAGCTGGCTGTATCTGTTCCTGATTTATCAAAAACAAGACCAGTATCCTTGGTGGATTTTATCACTCCAACTCGTAAACCATTTTTTTTAAGTTCGCGTACAACTTGACTTGCCACAGTTGTCTTTCCTGAATTATGCCAGCCAATAAATGTGATGATGGGAACCATTAATCAGTGAACCTGCGGAGTTGATCCAAGCACTTTGAGGCTAATTTTTTCTTTGATTGCATCATCTAGCTCTGGCTCCAGCCAGTGGATAAATTGTTCTTTTACCCGCATAAAGGAACCGTGATCTTCTTTGCATTTCTCACAAATTGATTCAGCCTGATCACGATATGCTATTATCTTACTTGCCGGTTCACCTTCCTTGTCAAGGGCAGCCATTTTACGACAACCACAGTCAAGGCGGATAACAGCAACTCCGATGGCATCCGGGCTACCCTCTATAATTCCCTCAATCATTGCTTGCTCACCTTTTTCAGGCGCCCATTTTCTTTTTTTTTCAGCCATTTTTATAAATCCCGTTCTATATTTTCTATCTTAATCCTGTCAGTTCTCAAATGATTTGCGTCAATCTATTCTGCTTTTAACCAGCTGGTCAATAAAATTTGTTCACTTTTTCCAGCAAGGTATTTCATGGCTCTATTTATTCTGTTTTATCGGCTGTTTGATCTGGGAAAAAAAAGGGGCTGCGTGAAGCAACAATTTGTCTTGACAAACACTTGACCCTTCGGGTAGAGGAAGACCACTCTAGTTTTATTTGAGGAGCTTGGGAGTAAACACTTTGAAGGTGTAAAAACATATCTTTTTAATTTATTTTGGAGGTTGTACTATGTGGGAAATCATAATTGATAAAGACAAATGTATTGGTGATGAAGAGTGTGTGAATGCTTGTCCTGCTCAGGTTTACGAGATGGCAGACGGTAAAGCTGAAGTTGTAGAAGCTGACGAATGCCTCGGTTGTGAAACCTGTGTAGAGGTTTGCCCAGAAGGCGCACTCACCGTTACAGAAGTCTAATTTACGCAGTTTTATAAAGACTTATGTAAGCCCATTCCTTCCGGGGGATGGGCTTCTCTTGTTTGAAGAGAAGGCTGTAAAACCTTTGCTGTAAATGCAATGTGATGAATATTTCAAAGTTTAAGCCTGGTGTAAATCGATCGGTTCATCTCTTTATAGCACCGTTGTTATGGTCATTGATTGGCATCATCCTCATGATGCGCGGATGGGACTGGATAAAGCCAGAGGGCAGCTTCTGGTTTTTGTTGCTTGCTTTTTTAGTGGGCACGGCCAAGTCTCTTTTTTTACTAGATGATTCTTTTCGAAAAAGCATTAATCGCATTCTTAACCTCAAAGACGGTGCCTGCCTCGGAGCTATCTATAGCTGGAAATTATGGGGTCTGGTTGCCATCATGATGACCATGGGGTTTTTACTGCGTACTTTTACTGAACCTGGCAGGATTTTAGGGACTCTTTATGTTGCTGTGGGTTGGGCTTTGTGCTTTTCAAGCAGGATAGGCTGGAGCGAATGGTTTCAGCGAAATTAGGAAGTTTGGTGTTTGATACGTGAGTGATCCGTTAAACAGGGTAGAGATAAGTCGAGCTGCACTGGTTCATAATTTTCGTTTGTGTCGAAAAAAAGCCGGAAATCGAAATGTTTTGGCCATGATTAAAGCCGATGGCTATGGGCATGGAATGTTGGAATGTGCCCGACTTTTCGCAGGTGAAGGCGCTGCGGCAATAGGTGTTGCTGAAGTTGTAGACGGTATCAAACTCAGAAATGACGGTTTCACTGGTCCCCTTTTACTTTTTGCCGGCGTAATGCCAGAAGTGCTTCCAGTTCTGATTCAATATAACTTGACCCCCATTCTCATGGATCAGCTTGTTTTGGAGGAACTTTCGCGCCAGGTTGAAATCAATGATTGTCCACTTGATGTTCACGTGAAAGTGGATGTCGGCATGGGCCGTCAGGGTTGTTCTCAAGACGAACTTCCTCCGATCATTAAGCAGGTGTTGTCCCAAAAAAAATTGCGCCTACGCGGAGTTATGGCTCATTTTCCAATGGCTGATAACAGGGACTCGGAAAGTACTCCTGCTATTTTGGCAAAATTTCAGGAAACATTGGATGGTATGAGGCAAAACCTGCCAGATGATTGTTGTCTCCATGTGGCCAATTCTGGAGCTATTTTTAACTTTCCCCAAGCTCATTTGGACATGGTACGCCCAGGTATTTCCCTATATGGTTATTACGCTGATGGCGAGCTTGGTAGAAGATATGCAGGAAAAGAGGTGTTGAAACCTGCCATGCGTTTTGTGACAAAGGTAATCCAGGTGCGAAATATTGCTTCTGGGGTTGGCCTTGGCTATGGTCACACCTTTGTAACCAGGAAAAAAACCAAGGTCGCTGTATTGCCTGTAGGCTATGCCGATGGCTATTTACGAAGTATTGCAGGGAAAGGGTATGTTCTCATTGCCGGGCAACCTTGTGCTGTACTTGGTAGGATATCAATGAACCTGACCTTGGTTGATGTGAGTCATGTATTTGTTGAACGTGGCGATGAAGCTGTTCTTTTGGGGTCTCAGGGAAAAGAAATTATAACAGCAGACGACGTTGCTTCGTGGATGAATACCATCAGCTATGAGGTTCTCTGTTTGTTTGGTAATTTAAATAATCGTGTGTACCTGGATGATTATTTTGTTGCATAGATAAATGAAGAACTTTAGGAAGAAATTTTTTCACATATGATGGCCTATGTTAAGTCCATCAAGATTAAACAAATAATAAAAAATCCAGAAATGATAAAATCTCAATTAAAAAAAATAATAGACGATTGCTTTCAAAAAGGTGTTGAGCAGGGTGCCTGGACGGACGAGGCCAGAAATACATTTACGGTCGAAATTCCTAAACATGCTGGCCAGGGAGATTTTTCCACAAATCTTGCATTGATTATTGCCGGAAAAGAAAAGCAAAAACCTCGTGATGTTGCCCAGCGTTTCAGTGAAATACTGGGAACAGATATGAGTATTATCGACAAGACGGAGATTGCAGGTCCTGGCTTTGTCAATTTTTTCCTGAGGGAAAACGTCTGGACAACTATTTTAGAACCAGTGTATCAGCAGGCGGAACTTTTTGGTCACAGTACGATTGGCAATAAACTAAAGGTGCTGGTTGAGTTTGTCAGTGCCAATCCAACAGGTCCGCTCAGTATCGGTCATGGCCGTAATGCAATTTTAGGTGATGCCATTGCTCGTTTACTTGAGGTAACAGGGCATGATGTAAGCCGTGAATATTATTTTAATGATGCAGGCCGTCAGATGCGTGTGCTGGGTGCTTCCACCAAGGCCCGTTATCTGGAGTTGCTCGAGCGCGAAAATGAATTTCCGGAAGATGGGTACCAGGGAGATTATATCTATGACATCGCTAAAGATATCATAGAACAATCTGGCGACTCTATGGTTGATGTTGATATTCTAAACTTTAAAGATATTGCTCAGAAAGCTATTTTTAAGGAAATTGATACAACACTTAAAGCCATTGGCATCAAGTTTGATAATTATTTCAATGAGCACACTCTTTATGAGGAAGGCTTACTTGATGAAGTGGTTCAGGATTTACGAGCTAAGAATCTGGTGTATGAGAAAGAAGACGCCACCTGGTTCAAGACCAGTGAATTTGGTCAGGAGCAGGACCGGGTCATTATCAAGAGCACTGGAGAACCAACATACCGACTACCTGATATCGCCTATCATAAGGAAAAGTTTAAGCGGGGCTTTGAATGGATGATCAATGTCTTTGGTGCTGATCATATTGCCACCGTTCCTGACGTTTTAGCGGGCGTTCGAGCTCTTGGCTTTGATGAATCCAAAGTAAAAGTTATTTTGCATCAGTTTGTAACTCTGACCAGAGAGGGAAAACAGGTGAAGATGTCCACCCGGAAAGCTACTTTTATTACTGTGGACGAGTTATGTGATATTGTTGGCCCGGATGCCCTGCGTTTTTTCTTTCTCATGAGAAAACCTGACAGTCAACTGGAATTTGATCTTGACCTTGCTACCAAGCAAAGTCAGGAAAATCCTGTGTACTATGTCCAGTACGCCCATGCCAGGTTGTGCAGCATAGAAAAAATGGCACAGGATAAGGATGTTTCTCGGCCTGACTCAGCATCAGTACATCTTGACTCTTTGCAGGAACCTGAGGAATTTGAACTGCTCAAAACAATGGCAGATTTTCCTGAACTGGTCGCATCTTCTGCCCAAGACCTTGCACCGCACCGCATTATCTTTTATTTAATGGAGCTTGCTGGTCAGTTTCACAGCTATTACAACAAACATAAAGTTTTAACTGAAGATGCCAAACTCACAGAGGCGCGACTCTATCTTTGCGGAGCCCTCAAAATAGTTTTGGCAAATGGCCTTCATCTTGTTGGCATTACTGCTCCTGAGAATATGTAATTTTCACCCTGGATGATTATAAGAAAGAAACATTCGATCATAAATAGAAAGAGCGCAGGTAATGCTGCCGGTTGTTTTTTGTAAGAATTTTTGATGATCTCACAGATAACATGCTAAGGCGTGAATCGAAAATTATGGGGATGTCTCAGCTAAAATTTTGATATACCAGGAGTAGTGATTTTTTTTAGCACGAAGGAATACATAGGGTATATCGAATGATAAAAAAATTGCTACGACGCTGTAGATAGGACTTTTCGCGACGCCATCAATTTTTATGGTCACGAGGAAGATGGTTAAAAAAAAACGTACACGACGTGCACGCAAACCCAAGAAGACTTTTCGCTTTCAACTGAGCCTGGCAGGAATAGCCGGAATAGGAATTGTGAGCTTTTGTCTTTTTTTATGGATGTTTCTTCTTGGCATCTGGGCTGGACAGACTATTTTGTTTCCTGTTGCTCAGAATAAGAGTGGTGTTGCTGCGAAAAAACATAAATCTTTGGAAATAAATAAATTGAAAACTCTGCAAACCATTGGGCCTGATAGGAAAAAAAAACCTGTTCGCTGAGCACTTTTATCTGTAGAGCTTTGTAAAGTAGTAAAGCAGATGCTTCGAGCTTCTTGACCGCTTGGCTCTGCGTGGTTACTGTAGGGAAGTCGAAAAATGATACATGATCCTGGAATAAAAAAAGCTGGCCAGATTCGACCAGCGAGAATGAGTGATGTGAAGGAGATTCATTCTCTCCTGCGTTTTTTTTCAAATAAGGGACTGTTGCTCGGTCGCTCCATCAGTTCTCTTTATGACTCTTTGCGCGATTTTATAGTCTTTGATGACAATGGGATAAAGGGAGTGTGTGCTTTGCACATCTGTTGGGAAGATTTAGCTGAAATTCGTTCACTTGCAGTGAGTGAAGAGAAGCAGGGGGAGGGCATTGGCAAGGCGCTGGTATTATCATGCCTTGATGAAGCCAAGAGTCTGGAGATAGGAAAAGTTTTTACACTTACATATCAGCCTGAATTTTTTAGAAATATTGGTTTTTTGGATGCCGATAAACGAGACTTGCCGCATAAGATCTGGAGTGATTGCCTCCAGTGTCCTCATTTTCCTGACTGCGACGAAGAAGCTCTGGTTTGGTCCTCTCAAAAATAAATGTGATTAGTACTTAAAGATCAGTTAACACCGGGAGGCAGATAGGAGTCTGCGCTACCTAAATTTTTCCTAAGCTTAAGGTGACCGAATTTTTTGCGCGTATTATCAGCGAAAATTATTCTGTCTCCCAAATAATAGCGGAAAAACAAAATCGGTCGTCTCTCTTTTAGTTTCCAACTGAGCTTTAGTAGTAATCATAAAAATAAATAAAATAAGACACTAATCAAATTGTAGAATGAAGTTGAATGTCCGCCTGCTTGACGACTGGAAAATTGCTGTCAATGCCGTGTGCGGATTCTTTATTTGTACTGTTGGAGACATTACATGCTAGGAAAGGCGCTTACCAAAGTTTTTGGTAGTAAAAACGAAAGAATATTGAAACAGATGCAAAAGGTTGTGGTTAGAATTAACGACCTGGAGGCAGATATTCAAAAACTCGATGATGCAGCTCTTGCCGCCAAAACCGTGGAGTTTCGTGAGCGGGTTGGTAAAGGAGAGCCACTTGATGATTTACTCCCAGAGGCCTTCGCTGTAGTACGTGAGGCTGCAAACAGGGTTCTTGGCGAGAGGCATTACGATGTTCAGCTGATCGGTGGCCTTGTTCTTCATCAGGGCACAATTGCAGAAATGAAAACTGGTGAGGGTAAAACCCTTACTTCCACTTCACCTGTCTATTTAAACGCTCTGTCCGGTAAAGGTGTTCATGTTGTCACTGTGAATGATTACCTGGCTCAAAGGGATGTGGAATGGATGGGCAAGCTTTATAGCTTTCTCGGTCTCACCACTGGTAATATTATCCATGACATGGGCGATGATGACAGGAGAAAAGCATATGGAGCAGATGTAACGTACGGTACTAATAATGAGTTTGGTTTCGATTATCTCCGGGATAATATGAAATTTGAAATAGAGGACTTTTGTCAGCGTGGCTTTAATTATGCCATTGTAGATGAGGTCGATTCTATTTTGATTGACGAAGCTCGTACACCCCTGATCATCTCCGGAGCTGCCGATGTTTCAACTGATATGTATCTAAAAGTTGATCGCATTATGCGTAACTTCAAGCGAGATGAGCATTATGCAGTCGATGAAAAAGCCAAACAGGTAATGCTTTCTGATGATGGTATCGCTCTTGGTGAAGAATTATTAAAAGTCGAAAATCTCTATGATCCTCGTAATATAGACAAGTTGCACCATATTAATGCAGCGCTTAAATCCCATGTTCTGTTCCAAAGAGACGTAGATTATATCGTAAAAAATGGCGAAGTGGTCATTGTTGATGAGTTTACAGGTCGGACCATGGAAGGGCGGCGTTATAGTGACGGTCTGCACCAGGCTTTGGAGGCAAAAGAAGGGGTTAAGATTGAACGAGAAAATCAGACTCTGGCCTCTATTACTTTCCAGAATTATTTCCGGATGTACAATAAACTGGCTGGCATGACAGGAACAGCTGACACTGAAGCTCCTGAGTTTAAGAAAATTTATAACCTGGATGTTGTCGTAATTCCTACCAATCAGGATATGGTTCGAAAAGATTACGCTGACGTTATCTATAAAAATCAAGAAGCTAAATATAATGCTATTGTTCAGGAAATAAAAGAGCTGAACCAAAAAGGGCAACCTATCCTGGTGGGCACAATCTCAATTGATGTTTCTGAAAAAATATCAAAAATGCTGAAGAAGGCTGGAGTGAAACATGATGTTTTGAATGCAAAACACCATGAAAGGGAAGCAGAGATTGTCATGGAAGCCGGTCATAAAAACAGGGTTACCATTGCTACAAATATGGCTGGTCGTGGTACAGATATTAAACTTGGCGATGGTGTTAAAGAACTCGGTGGCCTGCATATCCTTGGTACGAGTAGGCATGAGAGCAGGAGAATTGACAACCAGTTGCGTGGTCGTTCAGGGCGGCAGGGTGATCCTGGCTCCTCTCGGTTTTTTCTTTCACTTGAAGATGACCTGCTCAGAATATTTGGTTCGGGCCGGATTGCTGGAATTATGGATAAGCTCGGCATGGAAGATGATGAGCCCATTGAACATTCCATGATTTCAAGAGCGATTGAAAATGCCCAGCGCAAAGTTGAAGGTCACAACTTCGATATTCGAAAACATCTGCTTGAGTATGATGATGTCATGAATAAGCAGCGTGAGGTTATTTATCGGCAGCGTCGTGAAGTGCTTGAAAGTGAAAATGTCAAACCCATTGTAGATGACATGGTCAATGATATGGTCGAAGGGGTTTGCGCTGAATTTGTTGCGGAAAAATTGGCTTCTGAAGATTGGCCATGGAAAGAGCTTGGTGAGCGAACCACTGAACTTTTTAATGTACCGTTTGAATTACCGGAAAAAGACCGGGTTGACCTGAGCTTTGATAAATTCAAAGAACTGTTGGAAGCATTCGTCCAGGATACCTATCGTGCTCAGGAAGAAAGAAATGATCCCGAACAGATGAGACACCTTGAGCGGATAATTCTGCTCCAGATGGTTGATACCCACTGGAAGGAGCACTTGCTCAATATGGATCACTTGAAAGAGGGTATTGGTCTGCGTGGCTATGGCCAGAAAAACCCTCTCCAAGAATATAAAAAAGAAGGCTTTGGTCTTTTCATGGAGTTGATTGAAACCGTTAAAGAGCAGACAGTATCCACTTTGTTTCGAGTGCACATCGTGAGTGAAGAAGAAGTCGCCAGGATAGAAGAAGAAAGAAGGCTGCAGCGCGAAAGAGAATTGGAAATGAGTAAGCGTTCGTCAGCAGCCGATGGCAAAACTGATAACAAACCAGTCCAGCGTAAAGAAGACAAGGTCGGTCGAAATGATCCTTGTCCCTGCGGCAGTGGCAAAAAATATAAAAAATGTTGTGGGCGACTGTAGTAGATTGTGCCTGATCGTTTGCTCGTTTAGTAATGTGGAATAATAGTTGATGCATTCGTATAAAGTGTTGAGATGGTAAAGTAAAAATTTCGATATTCCAGGAGTGGTGATTTTTTTGCTGCAAAGGCATGCAGAGGATATGTCGAGCGCAAAGAAAATTGTTACGATACAGTAGATCGGACTTCCAACGAACTCAATTCGTTTATTGATAGGCTGCCGTTTGCCGGGATAAGTGAGCTTTTTAGGACGCCATCAATAATTAGATCTGACAGCTGCTGCCTATCAGCAGCTGTCAGGATTGTTAATTGAAGATCATTTTACTTCCTCTTGAATCCTGATGAACCCACCTGTTGTTTGATTTTACTTTTAAAATTGCTCTGATAGAAAAAAAACACTTTTCGTGATGGTTGTTTTCCATTGCGCCCCAGTAAAAGGGAAGGCCTATGGGCAGTATAGATTTTTCTTAAACATTCTTATTTTTTTTCCGTTGTATATGCTGTATAATAGGATAAATTAGAATTATGGGTTCGTTTTTCCGGAAATAATTTTTGCGAAGAATTCATTTCGGTGTTAATCTCGGAGGAAAGAGGAATTGAATATAGGTATCAATGAGACTGTCGGGAGACCCGCTTTGGTTGAATTTAAAGAAGAATTGCATAAGCAACAGAAGGAAGTAGGCCGTCTTCTGCAAAACTGGCTGACCCTACTCGATGCAATGCCCGAAATGGTATTTCTTGTAAGTGAAAACTTTACCATTGAATACATAAATTCCAGTGCCAGAAAATGTTTTGGTGATTTAAGAAAAAAAGAATGTAGTAACGATTTAAAAGCGATTGTTGCAACGGAAAGAGAGATTTTCAAATTACGTAAGGCTGGTGGCAATAAAAATGTGGTTGATGAGGGAATGCGGGAGGGTGTTGTAGACGGTCTAGCCGCTGAATACACAGCTGTACCTTTTATCGGTTATCTCGGTGAGCGCCTTCTAATGCTCATAGTCCGAGATATTACTCTCCATAAACAGCATGACCGGGAAATTACAAATTTTCATGTAAATATTGAAGAAATATTAACCCAGAAAATAGGTGAGCTTCAAGAAAGTGAAGAGGATCGTAAATGTCTATCGCAACAGATAAACAGTTTGCGAAGCCAGCTCGAAGGTTCTCATGGATCCGATAAAATGATCGGAAACAGCCGGAAAATGAGAGAGCTTCGAGAAATGATTTATCAGGTGGCAAGATCAGATGCGACCATCCTTATCACTGGTGAGTCCGGTACGGGAAAAGAGTTGGTTGCCAACAAAATTCGAGAAAACAGTAACAGGGGGGACGAATCTTTTCTAAAAATTAATTGCAACTCCATTAATGACTCCATTCTGGAAAGTGACTTGTTTGGCTATGAAAAAGGATCGTTTACCGGAGCAGATAAGCAAAAGATTGGTAAATTTGAAATAGTTGATGGAGGAACCATCTTTCTAGACGAAATAGGTGACATCAGTCCCAGGATGCAGGCCTCACTCCTCCGAGTTTTGCAAAACGGCGAAATAATTCGGGTTGGTGGCAATGTGCCAGTAAAAGTAGACGTTCGTGTTATTGCCGCGACAAACGTTGACTTGGTGCAAGCTGTCAGAGAAAAAAGGTTCCGACTGGATCTTTTTTATCGTTTGAATATAATAAATATAAACATACCTCCATTACGAGAACGGAAAGAAGATATAGTTGATCTGGTGTCTTATTTTGTCAAATATTACCGAGAGGCATTTAAAAAAGATATAGATTTCGTGCCCCAGCAAATTATAAATCGCCTTCTTGAGCATGATTGGCCAGGTAATGTCAGGGAGCTGGAAAACTTGATACAGAGAGCAGTTCTCATGACCAAGGGGAAAATGATTACAGAGCAACACCTCTTGTTTGATAGGGATACCTCTTCAGGTCAAAGTGAAGTGAATACCTTTGATTTTGATGGGAAGCTTGGTAATGTGTCACTTAAAAATATGATCGCTGAAATTGAAAGCGATATTATAATGCTAGCGCTGGAAAAATCCAATGGAAGCGTTGCCAAGGCCTCCCAGGATCTCAATATTGGCAAGACTGCGCTTTATGATAAGATGAAGCGTTACGATATTTCAGCCAAAGCCATTAAGAGAGTTTCTGCACGATAGTGATTTGGAAAGTTGTAATATCTTTGCTGTGGCGAGAATGAACGTTTTCGTAGAAACAGTGGGATAATTGACTTGTTTATGGATTTATATTTAGCGTAATAATAGATGTGCTTCATGTGTTGCAATTTTAATTAGGATGGGACTGAAATGGCATCTTCAATACATGTAAAGCAAGATGAGTATGTATGCCCTCATTGGTCAGGTACTAAGAAAAGTTGCCTTTTGAATAAAGGTGGGCTCTTTATTCCTGTGGCAGATCATATCAAGATTTATTGTCAGACAACTAATTTTCGTTCATGTCAGCAATTGATTCAGTTTGAGGGTAGCTCACAGCTTGAGGAGCAAAGTAGCGAGGAAGAAGCGAATCGTCGCCGTTATGAGCGAACCCAAGGGCGTCATTATCTCCGTATATCAGAATACAGGCCAAATGATATGGCAGAAATTCCGCTGGATGATTATGCCTGCACAATTGATTTGAGTCCAGGGGGGATCCGACTCGAGAGTAATTGTTCTCTGGAAAAAGATATGCTCGTTTCCTTTTACCTGGATGAGTCCTTTGCTTTAAAAGGGCTACGTGGGATAGGAAAAGTCATCTGGTGCAGATCTCTTGTTAATACTCCTCTTTATCATGCTGGAGTGGATTTTGTCGATAAACCAACAGCCTCAAAGATTCGAGAACATTTGGGTTTAGTCGTAACCTAAGCTGCCATAGCCTCAGCCCAAGGGGACTGAATTTTTTTTTCGCGTATTACCAGCGAAAATTATTCTGTCTCTCGAATCATACCGGAAAAACCAAATCGGTTCCCTCCAATATATTATCTAACTGAGCTTTAGGAGTAATCACATTCCTCAAAAACGATATAGTTGTACTCTTTGCTACGTCTCAGCCTTAGCCCTCCATTTTTTTTCATATCTTTTTCCAACCGCTTCAATTACTTAACACCTGGAATCTATCCCGCATCGTCATTTGCAAAGGCGATTTGTGCTTTTCGTACCAGCAACAGTACAGGAAGACCAAGCAAGGCCGTTAAGAGGAAAAATTTCTCGTATCCCCAGGCTGAAACAATGGTGCCGGAATAGCCACCTATTAATTTAGGAAATATCCACATGAGAGAGGTAAAAATTGCATATTGAGTAGCCGAGAATGAAATTGAAGTGAGGCTCGAGAGGAAGGCGACAAAAGCGGCGCTTGCTAGACCTGCACTGAGATTGTCTGCGATTATCACAATGGTAAGCATTGTTATATTTGGTCCAATGGAAGAGAGCAACATGAACAGCAGGTTGGTTGCTGCAGATAGTAAAGCACCCCAGAATAAGATAGCGATTACCCCAAACCTGACTGTGAGCATCCCACCCAGTAAACCTCCTGCAATGGTCATGGCTAAACCAAAAGTCTTTGTGATTCCTGCTATGATTTCTTTACTGAAACCAAGGTCGACATAAAAGATGTTGGATATAACCCCCAGAACTATATCAGATATTCTGTAAAAACCGATCAGCATTAAAAGCAGGAAGGCAGTACTTTTTCCATATCGATCAAAGAAATCTTTTACTGGCAAAATATAGGTATGATGCAACATATTGCGATCCACAATACGGAGGAAAACTGTTACCCATGCAATGGTCAGGGCTGTACCAAATGCAATAAAAAGGCGAAAAGTCTCAGAGAGAAAACCTGCGATCCTGTCATTTAAGCCAATTGATACCAGGACGCTTTCTTTAATAAAGAGAAAGAGTGGCTTGCTATAAAAAAATGTGGCGGCAAAAGTAGCTGTGAAAATAATAAAAAGTCCAAAAAAACGAAGGTATTCGCCTGTGGTATATTGATGCTTGCTATTTTCAGTTTGAACTTCTGGCTCAGGAATAATCAGGGTGGTTATTATTCCTATGAGCATAAAAAATGCTACAGCCAGATATGTCAGACCCCAGGCTTTATAGCTGTAAATATCACTGGTCGTGCCAAGGCGAGAGGCCAGGTAAAGTGCTCCAGCTCCAGCAACAAGCATTCCAATTCTGTATCCTGGTATCCTGCAATATAGGTTGAGGCAAGAAGAGCCTGGAGTTCTTTTTCTGCACATTCGATGCGATAGGCGTCAATTACGATATCCTGAGTGGCTGAAGAAAAACCAAGTAATACTGCTGCCATGGCCATAATCGTTAAGTTGTGATGGCTTGTTGATGGATCAGTGCTGGCCATCCATAAAATAGCACAGAATACTGCAAGTTGAGAAACCAGTAACCAGGAACGCCTTCTTCCAAGTTTTTTGGTAAGAAACGGGAGTGGCAATATATCAATAATTGGTGCCCAGACAAATTTGAAAGAGTAGCCAATGGCAGCCCAGCTGAAAAAAGTGACCGTTGCTTTTTTGACACCTGCTTCTGTAAGCCATATTGATAAGGTCCCAAAGATAAGTAAAATAGGCAGACCTGCTGAAAATCCAAAGAATAACATTGTGATGACTCTGGGGTGCAGCCAGCTACGAAATGTTTCGGTCCAGTTGTGTCCTGTTTTTTCTAGACCAGTCATAGTTGTTTTTTCTCCAGGATCGAATTATGTTTAAAAGATATTGTTTATTATTAATTGTGTTTCCCACCAAAGATAGTTAACCGGGAGACAGATCGGAGTCTGCGCTTACCTGAATTTTTCCTAAGCTTAAGGGGACCGAATTTTTTTCGCATATTATCAGCGAAAATTATTCTGTCTCCCGAATAATAACGGAAAAATAAAATCAGTCTCCTCTCAATGTTAAATGTACTGAATTTCATAGGTAATCAGGATTAATTAAATCATCCAAGGCTTTTCATAATATATCTTTGAGTACTATGCTCTTGGAAAACCGATGAGTCCTTGTTTTTCGTACAATAATTTGAAGTAGATTATGCATATTAGAATATATAATACCCTGAGTCGAAAAAAAGAGGTGTTGGCTCCAATTGAGGAGAAACACATCAAACTGTATGTGTGCGGTATAACCTCATATGATTATTGCCATATCGGTCATGCCAGGTCATCTCTAGTTTTTGATATGATTGTCCGCTATCTCCGTTATCGTGGATACAAAGTAACCTTTGTCCGTAATTTCACCGATATTGACGATAAAATCATCAAAAGGGCAGGGGAGCAGGGTGTAACCTCAGAGGAGCTTGCCAAACGCTTCATTGATGAGTTTTACACAGATATGGATCATTTAGGAGTGCTGCGGCCTGATCTGGAACCCCGTGCAACTGAACATATCGATGAAATGATCGCCCTTATTGAAGACCTCATCGAGAAAGACCTCGCCTATCCTTCAGGCAACGATGTGTATTACAGGGTCGATAAATTTCCTCAGTATGGTTGCCTTTCCGGTCGGACTCTTGAAGACATGCAGGCTGGGGCCAGAATAGAAGTCAACGAGCAGAAACAAAATCCCATGGATTTTGTCTTGTGGAAAGGAAGTAAACCAGGTGAACCCAAATGGCAGAGTCCATGGGGAGAGGGCAGACCTGGCTGGCATATTGAATGTTCTGCCATGAGTCGTAAATACCTCAATGAGACTTTTGATATCCATG
>CAMYOP010000019.1 GCA_947260045.1 uncultured Desulfobulbaceae bacterium | reverse complement strand
TATTATAAATTATTTATTATTTGTAGTAACTTGTAACTGCAACCGACGACAATACTAAATAGAATAATTTTAATTATGGATAAAAAAGGCTCAGAAAGTTGCATTTTGTAAATTAAACCAAGCAACTTTTTAATTGGCGAGGGAAGTGTTCTCCCCGCTCCATATTGATATTTGATTCTATAATAGGCCTAAAAGGATAGACCAAAATTACTTATACATAAATCAACATTTTGAAAAGGAGGTGGCCTTAGCGCACAGCACATGACAGGGGTAAATATAAAGACAGGATTAATTTAAAGGAAGGCGATCAATGGAAACAGAAAAAGTGATGAAATATGTTGCTACAATAAGTGTTGTGGTGGCAGTTGGCCTGTTTGCCTACGTGGTAAAAGCGTCCAACATGATATCGTATTTTTCCAGCGATCCGAAAGTATGTATCAATTGCCATGCCATGAACACTCATTACGCAACTTGGCAGCATAGCTCGCACAGGGATAGAGCAACCTGTGTCGAATGCCACCTGCCAAGGGACACCTTTTCAAACAAAATGCTCGCAAAATCGATGGATGGATTTAATCATTCCGTGGCCATGACATTTCGCACCTACGGCCTCAAAATCAGGGCAACAGAGAACGCAGCTGACAGGATTCAGAAAAACTGCACCATGTGTCACCGTGATATTGTATCACAAATGTTGGATAATCACAGCCTGTACCAGTCAACCAGCAATTCGGAAAATGCTGACAGAAGATGTTGGGATTGTCACAGGGACGTACCCCATGGCTCCAACTCTCAACTCACAGCAACACCTGATAATATAGGGGTTAAGGAATTATAATCCATTGTTAGGGGAGGATGATGAATGAAGAAATCAACAGTGGTGACAATAAGTTCTGTGGTAGTAATTGTACCTTTACTGCTGCTGGCACTATCCATTAACGAAAACAAGGCCGAGCAGCAACAAATCAACGATGTGCCAAAAATAAAAAAATTGGAAACAATCAGTGCGGAGTGGGGCAAGCATTTTCCCAGGCAATATGACTCCTACCTGCAGACCAGAAAAAGTGACGAGATTGATGATATGCTGGAAAAGAATCCGGCCCTGGTTGTTCTCTGGGCAGGATATGGCTTTTCAAAGGATTACAATGCACCTCGTGGCCATTTTTACATCCTGGAGGACAATATAAATACTCTTCGTACAGCAGCACCTATAGATAGCAAAACCGGACCCATGCCCACAGCATGCTGGACATGTAAGTCACCGGATGTTCCCCGTCTCATGAGTGAGATTGGCGAGGAAGACTTTTTTACCGGAAAATGGGCCAGATTCGGTAATGAAGTTGTAAATCCGATAGGATGCGCCGATTGCCATGATAACGAGACCATGCGTCTTGTCATCACCAGGCCTTACCTCAAACGCGCTCTTGATGAAGAAGGGAGTTTGAAAACTGCCGATGCTACTCACCAGGATATGCGTACTCTTGTCTGCGCTCAATGTCACAGTGAATATTATTTCAAGCCTACAAAGTGGACAGATAAAGATGGGAATGAGAAGGTTGCCAAGGTTGTCACCCTACCATGGAAAAATGGTTTGTCTGTTGAAGCCATGGAAAAATATTATGATGACATAAGCTTTGTCGACTGGACCCATAAAATAAGTAAAACACCAATGCTTAAGGCACAACATCCCGGATATGAAATATACAAGACCGGTACCCATGGTTTAAACGGGGTTTCATGTGCAGACTGTCACATGCCTTATGTAAGGGAAGGCGGAGTAAAGTACTCTTCTCATAATGTTGGCAGTCCTTTTGATAACATAGCGAACACCTGCCTCAGTTGTCATCGTGAGGATGAGAAAACCTTGCGTGATACCGTTGCCAGAAAATTGGAGCGAAAAGAAGAACTGACTAAAGCAGCAATGGATGTAATTGCAAAGGCGCACCTGGAAGCAGGCAAAGCCTTTGAAATGGGGGCAACAGAGGAGGAAATGAAAGAAGTTCAGCAGGATATAAGGCATGCACAATGGCGCTGGGACTACTCCATTGCCAGTCACGGATCATTTTTCCATGCTCCTGAGGAAACTCTTAGAATTTTAGGCACTGCAATTAATAAAGGTCAGGAAGCGCGAGTTAAGCTGAGAATTATTCTGGCTAAACACAATGGAGTTGATTACGTTGCGCCTGACTTTTCAACCAAGGAAAAGGCTCAGCAACTCATCGGCCTTCCTTTCCAGCAGCTTGTTGATGAAAAGAATAATTTTCTCAACACTTTAAGAAAGGAACATATAAAAGATGCGAGCGCAAAAGGTCTGTATGATCCAAAAACCAGAGAAGGTCTAGAGTTCAAAACATCTTACAATTAAATTTATATCTTCAGTACTGGCTGATACATTTTTTTGAGCAATCTTACGGCTTATGTCATCGTGGCATAAGCCGTTTCTTATAAACCTGTTATCCATTAAGAATAGAGCTGTCACACCCAGCAGCAAAGGCGAAATCAGCATAAGGCTGCATAACTCTGTGGAAAAGTGCAAAACGTATTAACGCTGAAGTAGGTGTTAAAGTTGGCCTTGCTCTTAAAAAGAAGGCCTAATTATAATCATGTCAGGATTCCAGCAGATATCCATGGGCCAATGTACAGCTTGCCCCCCTTATGCTTGTCGCTCAGATGCCTTTCCTTGATAAAGGGAGACAGGAGAGGCAAGAATCATTTGTCATATGCTTGTGTTTCATTTTGACCATATCCATAACCGGCTACTAGTCGATAATGGCCAAACACTCAGAAGTCATCTGATGAAAGTTGTATTTATCTGTCTTACACGTATTTGCTCTTATCTTTTTCAGGTATTTAAAGTTGCTTCAAAAAAAATGTTCAGGAAAACTCGGATTACAATAAAACAAGATCAATAATTGCACCAAATATTGAAAAGCACCAAAAAACTATGATTTCAGGTCGTTTCAAAGGAGGTCCGTTACCACCTGGTAACAAGGATACTTAACCATGTTACCAGGTGGTAACAAAGTTTGGTTTTAAAGAGGCATTCGTATTCAATATTGGCTACAATACCTGTAACAGAGTTCAGGCTAGGATCTTGTTTTTAAGTCCAACTCTGTTCTCAATAAAACATCATCCATAGATTGATTTATGCGCCTACGAACTAAATTTTTTCTATCCATCGGCACGATCATTTCAATAGCATTTGCTATTACTTTTTACCGAACCTATATCTTTCAAAATCAATTGATTTATGAACAGGCCGAACACCAGGCACGTCTGCTTGCAGAACAGATCCTTCTTACCCGTAAATGGGTAGCTGATCACAATGGAATTTTTATGGCCAAACAACCTGGAATGGATCTGAACCCATTCCTCACTGACTCAGTTGTCCGTGATGATAAAGGCAATATTTATTTAAAAAGCAACCCTGCCATGGTCACCCGAGAGCTTTCTTTATATGCCTCTGAGGCTAATTTTTGCAGATTTCGTGTCACCAGCCTGAATCCAATCAACCCTGCCAATGCTCCTGATGATTTTGAACGTGTCAGTCTTGCCAGCTTCAAAAAAGGTATAAGTGAAGCAGTCTCTATTGAACCCACCAAAGGTGGACGAGTTTTACGATATATAAAACCATTGGTAACGCAAAATGCCTGCATGGAGTGCCACGATCAACATGGTTATAAAATAGGTGATCAACGTGGTGGCTTAAGCTTGTCCATCCCAATTGGCTGGGCTGATGAGCGTGCTGCTAAAAACTTTAAGCTATTGTCCATGATAGGCTTGTTAACGGTTATCTGCGTTGGCTTTGCTGTTTACCTGCTCATCAATCGTCTCATTGTTAAACGCATTGACATTTTCACCCATTTCTTCCAGACATTTCCTCGTGAAATTGAAAACATGGAAGAACTTGTCCAGGGAAATGATGAAATTACAGAGCTTGGTAAAAACGTCATAAAATTACGAAACAGACTTCTCAGTTCTCAGCGAAAACTCAATGAAGCCCATAAAGGAATGTTTCAGGCTGAAAAACTTGCCGCTCTAGGTCGCCTGTCAGCAGGAGTTGCCCATGAAATCAACAACCCTCTTGGAGGTATGCGTAACTGTATAAAAAGCTTAAAAGAAAACCCTACTGATCAGGCACTGAGCCAGCGTTATCTCCCTCTCATTGATGACGGTTTGCAGCGCATAGAGATAATTGTCAAACAACTATTGAATTTCGGTAAAAAAGAACCTTTACGATACCGCATGGGATCAATAGACGACCTGATTCAAGAGTCATTGCTTCTTCTTGAATACCGGTTGAAAAACATAGATCTGGACCTTAATCTGGGTTTGAAGAAACCTAGTAGTATTGACGTTGAGGCCTTAAAACAAGTTATCATGAATATTATCATGAACGCACTTCAGGCCATGGGTGATTCAGGTCGACTTTTAATTCAAACCTACCAGGAAGACCAAGGCGTTCGCCTGGTATTTACTGATACGGGCCCGGGAATTCCACAAGAGACCATCGACAAAATTTTTGATCCCTTTTACACCACAAAAAAAGAAGGGGAAGGAACAGGGCTTGGTTTATCAGTTTCTTACTCCCTTGTAAAAAATATGGGTGGCACCATTTTAGTGACGAGCAGTGAAGGCAGTGGCACAACATTTACAGTCACCCTCCCCTTTAAAGACTAACCCTTCCAGGGACGCTTACCATGACGCGAATATTACTGGTTGAAGATGATATTATTATGCGGGTCACCCTCTTTGACAGAATTAAAAATAATGGCTGGCATGTTGAAGAGGCAAAAAATGGGAAAGAGGCACTGACATTCCTTGAAAACCAACATTATCATATTGTCATATCTGATATCCGCATGCCTGGGCTCAATGGCATCAAACTCCTTGAACACATAAAAAAAACCTCTCCTGAAACTGATGTTATCTTGATGACAGCTTATGGTAATGTTGATAATGCGGTTGAATGTCTCAAAAAAGGTGCTGTTGATTACATGCTCAAACCCTTTGATATGGATGACTTGATTATTCGGATAAACCGTCTTGTTCAACTCCAGACGTTTAGGATTAAATGCGCAAGTCTTGCTGAACATCAGCCTTCAAACAAAATTATCGGTGAGAGCCTTTTGCACCAAGACCTCTTGCACCTGATTGCAAAGATAGCTGTAACCAACTCCACAGTCCTGGTAAACGGAGAATCAGGTACAGGAAAAGAATTAGTCGCGGGTGCCATTCACAGACTTTCAAATCGTTCAAACAACCCATATATACGAATTAACTGCGGAGCCCTGCCTGACCATTTGATTGAATCAGAACTTTTTGGCCATGAAAAAGGTGCTTTCACTGATGCCCATGCTAGAAAAGCAGGTAAATTTGAACTGGCTGATAATGGTACTTTACTCCTTGATGAAATTGGAGATTTACCTCTGCCGCTCCAGGTAAAACTGCTGCGAGTGCTTCAGGAAAAAGAATTGGAGCGTTTAGGTGGTACCAAACCGATTCAGGTGGATGTCAGAATTATCTGTGCCACAGCAAAGGATCTGAAAAAAGAGGTTAAAGAGGGAAGATTTCGTGAAGATCTCTACTACAGGCTCCAGGTCATCCCCATAGACATCCCTCCCCTGAGAAAACGAAAAGATGACATTCCAATATTATCAGAACATTTTCTAGAAGAGTTCAGCAGAGGACATAATTTTGCATTTTATTTGTCTGAAACAGCGATGCAATGTTTAAAACGATACGACTTCCCCGGTAACATCAGAGAACTTCGAAATGTTCTAGAACGTGCCACTGTTTTAGCAAGTTCACCAACTATAAATATAAGTGATCTTCCAGCAGATATATCTGGATTCCTGCCAGCAACGGACATTGAGACCTGTACACTCGCAGAAGCTGTTTCAAGGGCCGAAAGAGCTTGTATCATGCAGGCACTTGAACAGACCTCTCACAACAAGACAGAAGCTGCTAAAATACTGGGAATTAGTCGAAAAAACCTCTGGGAAAAATTAAAACTCTATGAAACCGATACTATGCTTCTTTTTCAGCAAACCTGAATTGCTAAAATGTAGAAATATGATTTTGAGCTAACATATTTGACAAGGAAATGCCAACTTTGCAACGATCAATGGCGGCTGGCAACGATGCTATCAAGAGTTTATGGGTCAAATGCATCGAGTACTTTACGTGACAAGGGCTTAAGGAACCTGCCAGACGCTAGTATGTTGCAAGAGTTGAGAATCATCTCAATGCAGTTCCGAGTAAAAAGCTTGCAGTACACGGACAGATGGACGTGTTTAGATACCTGCAGGAACAGGGACGATCTAACAGAGTCAAGGGTTGGCAGTTTTGTCAGGTTGTAGATACTATACAGAAAACTTTCACTATGTTTGAAGATTCCTGGCTTGGGAAAATAGATTGGAATCACTGGCTCGACCCCTTTTTCCCCTTGATGGAATTGTGCGGGATACCACCTCTATGTTTTGTTACGCAACGAATCTATAGAAAAAGCCTTTAGGAAATTAAAACCCACCGCCGGTCCGGAATCCTCCCCTTGAGGAACCACCACCGGAACTTGGAAAACGAAAACCTCCACCACCTCCACTGGGGAAACGAAAACCACCGCGAGAGGGTCCGGGTACGCGAGGAAGTTGAAAACCTCCACCCCAGATGGTTCCTCGACCAAACCCACCGGATCCGAAACCCGGGTCGGCCTGGCGCTTTTGATAACGGCGCTGCTGTTTCAGTACTTTCCAGAGTGCATCACTACTGAGAAAGACATTGAGGAAATTCCCAAGCATCATCGAGATCATATCTCCGTCGGCAAATGCTGTTTCGGGAGTGTCAAAACGGTTTCTTTTAAAGTCTACCAGAACCTTTTCAAGTTCGCGAAATCGAGTCTCGTGCTTTGTCCGAAGCTCTTTCAGCTCTTTGCGACCCTGGAGTATTTCCTGCTTGTTTTCAAGCCGCTGGTAAAGATTGACGATAATCACATCATCTTCAGGAAAGGGTGTTACCAGAGCATCCTGGTGCAGAGCTACCAGTTCGTCCTTGCGTAGCTCTTTGGTCAGGAATTCAATTATATTGAGATAGCTTGGATCATCACCTGCTGCATAGGCGGCTTTTTTTTCTTCAAGGTCCCATACCTTTTTGCTTGCCTGTTCTATCTCATGGTCAATATCTGCCAGCTCTTTTTGTTCTTTTTCTAGTTCTGCATCAAGGTTGGTAATGCCGTCTTTCTCACGTGCTTGCTGATCAAGGGAATGGAGCTTGGTGTATTCATCCTCTGCATGTTCCTTGAGTCTTGTGGCATGTTCCCTCAGACGCAGCGGTATATCTTGCAGTCGGACAAAGTTAGCCCGGGCTTTACTGAACTTCACTAATCGTGCCACCCAGCCGTCCAGCAAACGAGTCAGTGAACCTGCTTTGTAATCCGCTGTCTGGTATCCTCCCTGCAAGAGGTACATGAAGAGAGGATCGTCACGATAAGGCTGCCCTTTGCTTGCCAACTCATCCTCGCTCTGCTTGGCTTTGGTCTCTGCATGTACTGCTGTTCGTTGAGCATTTTCTACAGCATTACGCAGTTGAATGTACTTGGGATCATTATCCAATCTGTCCTGGGTAGCTTTTTCTGCAGCATCGATCCTATCCGACAAGGAGGCAGTTTTTTTCGCTACCTCCTCTCGGCGGAGGGCGAGTTCTTCCGCTTCCTTTTTCGCTGTATCAATTTCATCCACAATTCCAGAAAGTTCGAGCTGTCGCTTGTCAAGTAAGGATTTTGCCAGTTTTTCCGTCTCGTCCAGGCTGCTCTGCGCTTCTTCCGTTGCGAGCAGGTCTACCCTCAGTCTGGCCAAATGGCGGTAATCAGCCAGATCATCATGTTCAAGAGCCAGTTGCTCGTTGCTCAGTTCATTCGTTCGTCTGTCGACCTCTTCAAGCTTTTGCCGCACCTCTGCCAAAGTCTGTTCGAAATTATCCAGAGTTTTTCTTCCACTTACAATCATGTATTCTTACCAAGAGGTTATTGCGGCACCGGTGGTGGAAATCCGATACTTTGGATCCATATAGCCGCTTTGCTTGATCCCAAATTCCCGGTCCTGAATGATCCCGTCGTCCTGTTTGTCTCTGGCGATACGGTTGAACACCTCTTCATCAACGCGCAGCCCCCAGCTTGAGACTATGTCGACTTTGCCGGTTTCTTCGTTCTGTATTGGCACCTTGACAAGATTGCCGTCAGGGCCGATAGCCTCCACAATGATATAATAATTCCTGGCATTGGTGTTTGTGTCGGGAACCCTCCAGACTCCGGTTTTCGCCTGTGGTTTGACAATAATCTGCAGTCGGTAGGCCATCTGGAGTTGCGCTTTTAGGGCATCCATGGAGTTGAGCAACTCTTTTGCCTTCGCCTCATCGTTATTGTCCAAAGATGCCATGGCAACTGTAAACAACTCGTCAGCCATTGACCTGCCGCGAGACTCATCAATTTTGGCCGCCAGCTTGACCTCTTTGTGTCTCTCTTGAATTTTTTCAGGAAGCATTGCAGTTGGAGAGATCACCAAAAAATAGTAACTGATCAGCGTGATAAAAAAGGCAGCTATACCGCCAATCGCCCATTTACCCCAACCACCTCGGTTCACATAGATACGAGCAAGCTTTACCTTGAAGCTTTCTGCAGGAGGCTGGTAGGTGAATCGACCGTCCCGCAATGCTTTCACTCCTTCCTCAAGAACCTGGTCCGAAACTTCTATACCTTGTGCAGCATAGATCTTCCGAAGCTTCTTTTTCAGTTCTTCATCCCGATCATCGGCTCCAAGTTCCTTTTCTACAAGTTGAGAACGATGACGCAGGGTGTCGACCACATCCATAGCCATCATAACGTCGTCCAGAGAGCGACCGGCTGTCGTAATATTCTCGCTCATGATACCTATGCAGACTCAACCAGAGCCTTGCCACCCTCTACGAGTTTAGCCATTCTTCTTTTACCATCTTCCACGGCATCATGGATCTCCTTGGCATTGGCAGTACTGCTGGCCCGCATCTCTGCAATAATTTCTTGACTCTTAATCTGATAATTAACAACTGAATCAACCAGTTTTTTAATAGCGTCTGCACGAAGTGTTGGACCATAGCCCGCTCTGATTGCAGCCTCTTGTACTTCGCCACCAACTTCCGCTAAAACTTCCAGCGATTGACTGACACCTTCTTTCATGGCCTCCACGGTACGAGTGCCTTCGTTAAGCCCGAACAGCCCGGTGAAACTTGCGGTAAGGGCCGTGAGCACCGTCTCGTTGGTACTGAAAAAGGTGATCGCCTGTGAATAGAGACGCTGCTTTGCGTGGTTGGTCTGCTGTAAGCGCGCCATAACCACCTCAGAAGTATGGTAACTCACCGTAAGGTTATCGGACAAATCTTTTGTCAGCTGATATTTTTTGTCAGTGTCTTGCAGGGCACGCACCTGTTCATCACGGGCCATTTCCAACTTTGCCTGCTCCACCTTGTCACCGTCGCCAAAGTTTTCAACCGCTTTCATGGCTGTATCTACTTCGGCTTTAGCTGCAACAAGCTGTTCTTCTGCTTTCTCGAGTACTTCAAGTGCCATTACCTCTGCCTGTTTGAGCGCGCCGCGAAAATCCTGGTAAGCGTCGAGAATAAGTTGCTCACGCTGAACCTGTTCAAGAGTAGATTCTGAGACCTCCAGATACATTTCTTTAATGTTGTCGAAACGGGAGGCAATATCGCCCCTTCTGACTTTGGTCCAAACGTTAGTTAATCGTTCAAAAGAAGAAATCTTACCGTCAGCCAGCTGATCAACCATGGTCTTGGAATCATCCCTGATGGAGTTGAACGATTGTGTGATGCTTTCATAACGATCGCTGATATCCATAGCCTGAACCTGCTCACGCACGATCTCATTAAACAGGGATGACTGGTTCAACGTCCGGGCAATGGCAATCACTCGATCTTCATCTATAGTGGAGATCTGGTTGAGCAATGCAATAATGGGCTCGTCACGACTATCTGTTTCAGTGGGTAAGAGACCAAGATCCCGAACCGTATTCATCGCTTTGTCAAGGTACTTGATAGGAGAATCGCTCATGTAATGCCTCCAGCATTCTGGTGTTTTGGGGTACAGTCCCCTGGTTGAAACTGTCATCTAAGGCTCTGGCAAAAACTTTTCTAATAATGGCAGGCCGAGTTTGTCGGAGCAGTAACTTATATGTAATTGATCCTCAGTAAATACAGCAGCACCTTAACGGTAGTATATGTGCAACTGCGATTGAGGTTTCTGAAAAAATAAACTTTCTAAACTGTAACTCCAAGGTGACCGGCAATTTCCTGTAATGCTGCAGTTTCATTTTCACTCACTCGAGTACCGCCAAAGCCGAGAAACCCGCCTGCATTTGCCGTCTTGACGCTCACGTCATACAACCAGCCTGTGATTTCCTCACGTTCATCAATGGTCGCCTTCTGCTCGAGAATTTGCGAAGTCTTCTTCAGAGCATCTGCTACGGTATTTTTAATCGCATCGATATTATTTTTCTCAAATTTAATCTGAGCTTGTTTTAACATCTCTTTTTGCTGAAAATCGGCAAGAAGAGCGGACAAAAGCTCTCCGTTATCAGCATTTGCCTTCTTAATAATATTCGAAGAAACGGCAAAAACTTCTTTAATGCTGCCTACTATAAAACTCGGATCCGACATCATGACATAAATGCCTGCTGCACTGGGTGCCTGAAGCAATTGCGTCCATTCTTCCGTTGTGAAATCGACTTTAGATGTCATTACAAATACCTTCAGTAATTAAAATAGGGTTATGTATTCTACATTATTTTAGATATTTTATTCTAGTCAAGCTAACATGTTGCATTAAAATGAGAAAGATCCCATTTATAGCTATTCTCAAGGATTAAAAAGTCAATTTCAGGGGCAAAAAGGTGCAATTAAGAATTTAATGGCTCTTTCAGTTCATATCCAGAATCGCTTTCATAAGGCTTTCTCCCGATCGCCTTAGAGCCAAGTTTCACCTTAGTAGATTTAATAAATTCCTCATTTCCAACTGCAATGGATTCTGTCCAAATAGGGTTGCGACAGCTTCGACCGCTTCGTGAAATTGATTCTATACTTACCGTGTGAGCGACTTCAAGGTCCTCTTCATCTTTTTTATCCAAGAGCTCTATGAGCTTAGGCCTGTCAATTATAGAGTATCGTCGTCAAGGGGATTGAATTTCATTATATCCACCAAATTCCCAATCAGATGGATGTTGTATTTTCCGATTCTGAACATATTGAGGTCAATATAGACAAGACAGCGGATTAAGTGTTCACCTGTTTATACATCTGTAACATGATAACGATCTTCCCGAAATGCTCCTGTGCGATTTTTACGTTGATTGAATTCCTTGGCAGTTCTTCCTGCAACTAGCTGAATTGATTTTGGTATAACGTCTTTCTTGTTATCAATGACGAGTAGGTGAATATGGTTAGAAGTGACAGTATAGTTGAGGATGGAGAGTCCATAGCGTTTCTTGGCCTCAAAGAGCCAATGGATCTATCGTTTCTTATCTTTGGAAAACTTGAGGAGAAATTATCTTTTATGACACCTATGGGTAATGTGCCAGACGTATCCCTGTAAATAGTGCTTATTGGCTCGAGCCATTGGTACGTGAACTTCTAGAAAGATTAGAAAAACCTTGTTTCTTAAAATTCTCTTTTTGATTCAAAAAAGAATGATTTAAGCATGAAAACAAGCACTTTTTTTGCCTTTTGTCTATATAAATCAAATTGTTGACTTGGTCCGACAAGAATTTCGAGCACGATTATATTTTATATAAATTGCAGCTCATTAGTCATCCAAAACCTTTCGGATCAGCTTAGCAATAGTTTGTTTAGTGATCGGTTTTAAAGCGAACTCTTTAATTCCTAGAGCTTTTGCTGAACCTTCGTCAATAAGGTTACTATATCCGGTACAGAGAATAATGGGGATGTCTGGCCTTATCTGCAGTATTCTCCGAGCCAGGTCCGAACCAGTCATGCCAGGCATGGTCTGATCAGTGATAATGAGGTCAAATGCATCAGGATTGTTTTGGAATGTCGAGAGGGCGTCAAGGCTACTTTGCCTAACTGTCACACTATAGCCAAGTCGCTCTAGCATGTCTCCACCCATTTGGGCCAGAAATTTCTCATCGTCTATGAAGAGTATATACTCACTTCCACGGGGGGTTTTTTCGGTTTTCCTGACAGCCTGCAATTCTTCCTGGTCTATCACGGGGAAAAAAACATGAAAAGTGGTTCCTTTGCCCAATTCACTTTCAACGCTTATAGTTCCTCCATATTCAGTTATGATACCGTGAACAATAGCAAGCCCCATCCCTGTTCCTTTGCCAATTCCTTTGGTGGTGAAATAGGGCTCGAATATTTTGGCAGTCAGATCAGGATTTATACCTAAACCTGTGTCGGAAATAATTAGCTCTACATACCTGCCAGGTTTGATATGCAATACTGGTTGCTGGCTGTTTTGATTAATACAAATTTCTTTCAGCTCAATTTTGAGGATCCCGCCGGATTCCTCCATAGCATGGTTTGCGTTGGTACAAAGGTTCATCAGGATCTGGTGCACCTGGGTAGGGTCAGCGAGGACAACACCGCATCTTGAGTCAAGCACATCAATTATTTCAATTGTTGTAGGGATAGATGATCGAAGCATCTTCAGTACTTCTTTGACGAGCGATTGGAGCTGCATCGGGATTCGTTCAACGTTTGTTTGCCTGCTAAATGAAAGAATCTGTTTAACGAGGTCTTTCGCACGATTACCAGCATCGAAGACTTTTTCCAGGTCACTGGCGAAATTGCTTCCTGGAGGGGCATCTTCTTTGGCCAGTTCTGTGTAGCCGAGAATCACCGATAGAATATTGTTGAAATCGTGAGCGATCCCCCCGGCAAGGGTGCCGATGGCTTCCATTTTCTGAGCCTGTGCCAGCCGTTCCTTTAGGTGGGCTTGCATCTCCTCGGCATGCTTACGTCGAGTGATGTCATTATGGACAGAAACCAACACTTTACCATATTTGGAGTGAACAAAGGTAACAACATTGGCATGACACCAGAAAGGTGTGCCGTCTTTCTTGACATTTTGAATTTCACCCTGCCAAAAGCCTTCTTTTTCAAGGATAGCCAGAATTTCCCTTGCAATCTCCTCTGGGCTTTTTGCAGATGGATAGTTTACGATTGAAGCATGCTTCCCGATCATTTCACCAGGATTATAGCCAAACATTTCCTCAAATGCCGGATTGCAATAAATAATAATCCCGTCCATTCGAACAAGAAAAACGCCCTCCGACATTCTGTTCATTATTTCACTTTGTAGGCGCAATTCCTCTGTCGTCTTTTTACGCTCAGTGATGTTTCGGACATACGACCAAGTTCCTCCAATCCCCCCGTTTTCCTCTGTAATCTTGTACGATTGAATTTCTACAAATATTCTTTCACCGTTATTCCGAATATATTCTTTTTCATAAAGATCCGAGGATCCATCCTTAAGCAAAAGTTCAAGTTGCAATTTGTCAAGTTCTGCATATTCTGCAGGAGTAATATCTTCATATGACAAGGATTTGAGTTCTTCTTGAGAGTAACCTGTGATTTCACAATAAGCTGGATTACACTCCACAAAATGCCCATCTTTATCCAGCGTTGCATAACCGTCAAAGCATACCTGGATTAGTTTGCTAAATTTTTTCTCAATATCCATAAGCACTGCGCCTCTAAACTATCTCAATGGGTGTTTTATTTCGTAATAAAAAACCTGCGAAGAAGGGCACTCCTGATGTCATTAGTCCTATAGCAATTGCCGGAATTACAGGTTCTCCAAGGTAGAGCCAGACGACAGATGAAATAACTCCAGATAGAATCGTCCATAGTATAGCCCAGGGAGGAATGTTCCACTCAAAAGATGCCGCAATCACTGGCAGAAGAAGGCCCGGCACGTATAGAGAAAACCCATAGATTAGAATTGTAACGACACCTTGCCCCCGTAGAGCAATAAGAAGGGCGAGTAAACCTAAAACAAGAATAAGCACACGATTGACCACCAAACGTTCTTTCTCTGATATGTTTGGTCGGAAAGACGAGTAAATGTCTCTTTGCATAGTATTAGAAACGACAAGTAAAGCCGTATCGGCAGTAGACATCGCAATCCCTATAAAAGTTGCAACCATAAGCCCATTTAAGCCAGTTGGCAGGATGTGTGCCATCAATAATGGAATGGACTTGGCTGCTTCTATATCAGGCAAAATAGCTTTTGCTGCAACACCAAGAAACGTTATGGCAACCCCAAAGATTACGTACAAGATGGCACTGTAGTACAACCCGTTTCTAGCAACTTCAGGCCTCTCTGCAGAAAAAACCCGCTGCAATCCTCCCGGGTCAATAAATGCGGCAGGGAAAAGACTTAAAAACCAAATAAAAAGAGTTTTCCCATCGACCCCACCAAAGAGAGTATAGAAATTTGGGATGTTCTGGGTCTTTCTGAAAATCTCACTAACATTGTAATTTGCCAGGATCAGACATGGAGCTAATACCACAATAAAAAATATCATCATTGCAGCTTGAATCAAATCTGTGCGAACAACAGAGCGGAATCCTCCACTTAAAACGTAGGAAATCATAATTAAAAATGCAAGAATGGAACCTGTGGTAGAATCTAAAGGTGTAAAGGTCGAGAAAATAAGACCTAATGCAAACACCTGAACAGCAACCCAAGCCAGGTAATTCCATGAGACCAGCAATGAAGCAAGCAATCCAATCTGTTTTGAAGTTTTCTCAGCAATGAGCTCTGGAACTGTTACAAAAAGTCTTTTTCTGAGGCGAAATGCTAAAAAATAAGCCATTAACAATATTCCAGGAAACCAGAAAAAAAACCACCAGGAACCGGATATCCCGCATTTATAAATATTTTCAGGAGTCCCAAAGGTTCCAGCCAAACCGATCCAAGAAGCAAATGCTGAAAAACCAATCAAGTGTATAGACACATTTCTTCCAGCAATAGCAAACTCGCAGTCAGTCTGGATTGTTTTACCTCTGTAAAGACCTATTCCGACAATCAACAACAAGTAAAACCCGATCATGATAATATCTGCAGAAACCATGGCAATCCACTTGTAATGTTTGAGGTGATGTTATCACCATCTTGAAAAATCAAACTTCTCAGTTTCTTCTATTTGTTGATAATCGCCATCCAATTTAACTTTTCATTTTTTTAATAATCCTTTAGAATATCTTACATAATTATCAAATTACTACTTCTTGATCCATCGTGAGTATTCTCGCCGCCGAATCTTCCGTTATTATCCGCCCGGTGTGACGTTGGCTGCCAACTCTGCGAGAAGCAATAAACTTGAACCTACCTCAAAAAGCGGTAGGGTTGCGGGTCAGGTGAATACCTTTGATACTAATTATGGCCTTTCTTCAGATGAAGGAAGTATAATGGAAGTCCCCACTTTCATTAATCCTCACACCCGAAGGAGGCCATATCATGAAATTCTACACCAAACAGCATCAATATTATTGCGGTATCGATCTCCATGCCATGAAAATGGATTTTTCCAAACTTGGATAGAGGTTGTTTACTTGACATAATTAATGATATTGGATTTTACTCTCATCTACACAAGAAGGCTAATCATTTTAAGGGAGGTATGAAATGGCTGCTCCAAAAGACATGTACCAGTGCCAGGTAAGCAATTGCGGATATGTATATGATCCTGACAAGGGTGAACCAAAGACAAATACACCACCTAGCACAGCGTTCAACGATTTACCGGACGACTGGGAATGTCCCTATTGTGGTTCTTCTAAAAAAACTTTCAGACCTCTGGCTGGTCCTGGTTCAGTAGTGGCAGAGGGAATTTAAACCTTTGAGGATCATCATTTAAAACGCAGCAATAAAATTTATTACACTTTTTCCATGATGCCGGACTTAATTAGAAGTTCGGCTTTTCTTTTCCTTCGCTATTTACATAATTTTGCGACAGCTCGCTGAGGTCTTCTGGCTCTATATAGTTCATGAAAGCCTGGATCAGACCCAACACTATATCCCTCTGGTAAGGTATAAATCAGAAATCAAATTTATCAGATCATGTCTCAATTTCTACATTATAAAAAGTCATAATTTAGAATTACTGAGCACAGCGCACACATAAAATGCTCCCTGGCATAATCAAAATTCTTCCCAGGGGGATTGGCTCTTCGCACTCCCTGCATATACCAAATTCTGGATCATCAATCCGTTCAAGAGCAGCTTTTAATTGTATGAGTTTCTGTTTCGCCTGGGACAGAGAGGCCTTGTTTATGTTGAGGTTGCCTATGGCATCCATTCTGGACAGGCGGCCTATGGCACTATCAGGCGAAACAGGCTTAACCCGTTCCTCGAGTGATAGGATATCTTCCTCGGTTTCGCTGATTTCACTTTCAATTTTTTGCTTTATTTGTTTCTTTTCCGCTGGAGTCAATTGCTGCAACCTCCTCTTTGCTTCGTTAAATGGAGTCTCAAAAATGGACTCAGCCCATAACGTAAGCCTTAACTCTACTCTCGTAGGAATATGGAACAGATTAAAATAAACACAGAATTCATCAAACTTTCCCAGTTTTTAAAACTTGCAAACACAGTTGGCAGCGGAACTGAAGCAAAATTCTTTATCCAGAATGGCGAGGTGGAAGTTAATAATGAAATTGAAACCCGCAGAGGGAAAAAACTTCGCCCAGGCGATATTGTTCTCTTTAATGGGGAAACTTATCAGGTGACTGACTAATTGCATCTTATCACACCTGAGACATTGCTAATGAAATGTTCTTGTAGAGTTACCCGCCTCACCTTCCTCAACCTTACAAATTCTGGATAGATTCCAGTTCCTCCCAGCGGGAAAAAGCCTGTTCCAGCATTTTTTCAAGTTCCTCTGACCTCTTTTTTACAGAAGATACTTTTTCACCACTTTCCTGGTAAAAAGCGGGATCAGCCATGAGTGCAAAAATTTCTTCCTGCTCCTTTTCCATTTTTTCTATGCTTATGGGCAGTTCTTCCAGCTCAAACTTTTCTTTAAAATTTAATTTTCTTATCTTCTCAGAACTTTTTTTCTTTTTACTCTTTTTCTCTTTTACTACAGAGGAATGAACTTCCTCCGACTTTTTCTGCATGAGCCAGTCGTCATAGCCTCCGGCATATTCCTGCACAGTACCGTTTCCTTCAAAGACCAGGCAATTGGTTACAACATTATTTAAAAAAGCCCTGTCATGGCTGACTAGCAGAACAGTCCCTTTAAACTGAAGGGTAATTTCCTCTAATAATTCCAGCGTTTCAACATCGAGATCATTGGTCGGTTCATCCAGGACTAGGACATTTGCAGGTTTTGTAAAGAGTTTGGCCAAGAGTAGCCTGTTTCGTTCACCACCAGAAAGAATTTTAACAGGTGATCGTGCACGATCCGGTGTGAACAAAAAATCTTTCAAATAGCCAAGTATGTGTTTGTTCCTGCCATTAACTGTTATTATTTCCTTGCCTTCACCAACATTATCAGCAACGGATTTTTCTTCATCGAGCTGCATGCGCAGCTGATCAAAATAGGCAATATTAAGGTTCACTCCCAAATCTACAGTGCCTGTATCCTGTTGCAATTTCCCCAATAAAATTTTGAGTAAAGTGGTTTTACCACAGCCATTTGGTCCAATAATACCGACCCTGTCACCTCTGAAAATAGTTGTAGAAAAATTATCAATCAAAGGAGATCCTTCATATTGAAAGGAAATATTTTTAGCGCGGGCAACAATTTTACCTGAACTTTCTCCTTCAGTAATCTGAATGTTTGCCCTGACACTTTTTTCACGGCGTTCTTTTCTTTTACTGCGCAGTTCCAGTAATTCCCGAACCCGACCTTCATTTCTGGTGCGCCTTGCTTTAATCCCCTGACGAATCCATTTTTCTTCCTGGGAGAGCTTTTTATCAAACTTTTTGGCATGAAGGGCCTCTATTTCGAGTACTTCATCTTTTTTCTGGAGATACTGCCTCATATTTCCAGGCCAGCTTGTAAGGCGACCACGATCCAGATCTAAAATTCTAGTGGCGATTTTATCAGCAAGAAACCTGTCATGGGTAATAAAAACCAAAGTATACTCAGAATTAAGAAGAAATTGTTCAAGCCAGGCAATGGAGGCGAGGTCAAGGTGATTTGTAGGTTCGTCCAGGAGTAGAATATCAGGATCTTTCACAAGCGCCTGGGCAAGCATCACTCTCTTTTTAAACCCGCCAGACAAATTATTAAAAGCAAGGTCAGGTGAAAGCTCAAGTTTTGACAGGATAGTTTCTACCCGCTGTTGTGCCTGCCATCCGCCACAATGTTCAAGTTTGTCTTCAACCTGCTGCAGCTCTGTCATGAGTTCAGACGGGGAATTTTCTGTCAGTTCTTGACTGATGGCATGATGACGGGTCAATAAATCTGTAAGATCTCCAAGGCCAGCAGAGACAACCTCAAAAATTGTTCCAGCATCTGTCAAATCAAATTCCTGAGAGAGTAAGGCTGTTTTAAGACCTGAACTACGTTGAATTTTACCACCATCAGGCTGCAAAGAACCTTCAATAATTTTCAACAAGGTGGATTTGCCCTCACCGTTTCGCCCAATGAGACAGATCTTTTCACCTTTTTCAATATGTAGTTCAGCATCAGCAAGAACTGGCAAACCACCAAAGCTGATATCAATATTTTGCAAACTGATTAAATTCAAACAAACCTCATTATAATAAAAACATTTTTAATGTGTGGCAATCATACCTTATGAAAAGAAGAACAAACATGGATATTTTTTTGCTATTTTTCCAAAAAAATCATTACCTGTAACGTTTACGCTTACCCAAGTTCTTGCTCTGCTCTCAAATTATAGAAAATAATAGAAACACCTATACAGAGCATACCGACAACAGCAGGGATAGTTGGACTTTCATCTGGCAAAATAATCCAGCTGATAATTGCACCAAAAACAGGAATGACGAATTTCCAAATATTCAAAGCTGATACCTTCACCTTTGGACGCTGTAGTAAAATAAACCAAAGAGAAAAAGAAATGGCTGACAGTGCCGCAAGCCATAATAGTGCTCCGTAATAGGGCGCTGGTAAAATATGCAAAGAAAAGCCCTCCATGGGTATTGATAAGAAAAACAGAAAAAGACCACCTGTAAACAGTTGGATGGAATTAAGCATGACAGGATCTATGTCGGTTTTCTTTTGAGAGACGAGAATATTGCCATAGGCACTTGAAATGGTGGCGACAAGCAGTATCAGTATACCGCCAAATTCCTTAAAACCTTCCATAGACTGCCAGGGATAACGACTGATGCTAAGAATAATGATCCCAAAGATACCAAGACAAAGACTTCCTATTTTTGATACAGTCATAGAATCGCCTCGGATGAAGAGATGGGCGACAATTGCAGTGGTCAGTGGTGATACACCAATGATAATGGCAGCCATGGCCCCTGATATCAGGGTAATGCCAAAATAAAAAAGCCCATACAAAACAAAGGTCTGGAAAAATGAGACAAGTAGAATTAATCGCCAGTTAGCACGCAGAGTTGCCAGTGGAATTCCACCCAGCAACCAGAAAGGAGCCAGAAGCAAACCAGAAAGCATGAACCTGAGACCAGCAAAGGAAAAAGGTTCTGAATACCTGAGTCCTATTTTTATGGCAGCAAATGCTGTGGACCATAACAAACAGGCAAGTATGGCCAAAAAAACAGTTGAAGAGAGAAATTTTTTAATTTGGGAAAGAGGCATGGATTAGTAAGTAGTATGGACTGTAAAAATGATTTTCTTTCTATAATAAAGAATATTACAAAACCATGCTGGTAACGCTTCTCGTTGGAATTTACAAGCATTATGGTTATATTTATTAATTATTCTAATTCAATTTCACGGCTTATAGTGCGGATTAAGTAAATGAGCTAAAATATAAAATGAACTAAAATGAGCTAAAATTACGGTATTCTGTCAATCTTACAAAACAGATA
>CAMYOP010000018.1 GCA_947260045.1 uncultured Desulfobulbaceae bacterium | reverse complement strand
AATCTGTTCTCCCTGCTCAACGATACAGCCAACCACCAGCTTTGGATTTTCATAATGGATGGTGTTACAGGCCTCACAGGTAGCCCGTACCCTATTATCGTCCGTTGGTATTTTGAGAATTGTTTGTGCCCCGCAATTGGAGCAAAAATCATTAATCATACAAATCTACTATTCTTAGCTTTTATACTCTTTATATTATTACATCTATAGATCTAACGTGTTTAATTTTAAAAGGCAGATGTGAAGACGATCAGAGCCTTTGCTGCAAATGCTTAAGTAAGGGTTTGACGATCAAGTGGTTTATAAGCTGTCCATTTGATCGTAGAACATCTAGAAATATTTGTTTGCAACTCCAGGAATATCAAAAGTTGAGACGAGCCTCTGATATCACTTGGTCATTGGGATGCCAATATATCTATTCAGGTGATGGAAACTCTCTTAGCCATGATTCATTAACCATGATATTATGTCTTCAGTCTTGTATTTGGCACCCATGAAGGTAGACCTATTATTCATCTTGATTACAAGTATAAATCCTTACTTACGCAACTGGTGTTTTAAAACCTCTTGGTTTGATTGTCAAAACCGAACAGCTAATCTGCCCTAGAACCAACTCAGCAGTATTACCAATCAATAGCCCAGGCAAGCCTGTTCTGGCAACAGTTCCCATAAGTACAATATCAGGTTTTTTCTTTTCGATCAGTGCCGACAAGGTTGGGCCTGGTTCACCTTTCACAAGACTGACTTTAATCTTGCTGTCAGAAAAAGGAGTGAGTAAATTATCCATCCATTTAATGTGGGCTTTTTGGACCTCTCCAGCCATAGAGTTTAGTTCTTCATCACTCATTCTAAATCGTGGCCCACGCAGTGTTGCCTCACCATCAACTTTCCAAGTGTGAATAACCTCGACTTTACTATTTTCATTTTTAGCCAATGATGTACCAAGTTTGACTAGGTCTATATGAAGGCTCAGCCTTTCGTGATCAGATGGGTCTGGGTCTACAGCAATGATTATTTTACCAAATGGCTTTCGCTGAGTCGGTTTAATTATCCAGACTGGGCATGGGCATTTACGGAGCAAATGCAGGTCGGCGCTATCGAGGTTTTCCCCTTTCTGTGAAGGCTGTTTTGCCTTGATAATAATATCATGGGAGTGGATGAGTATGGTTCGAATTATTTCAATAAAAGGTTTCCCAACCAAGATCTTTGTTTCAACCTCGACAGAATTGTCGATTTTTTGGGTCAGATTGTCAAGATCATTTTGGGCCTGCCCTATAACAGCTTCTTCCATCCCAGCAATTTGTTTTTTCGATAAAAAATAACTGGCTGCCTTAGAAATCTCTTCAACGACTCGAACCAAGGTAATTCGAGCCTTATTGTTTTTGGCTAAACGGTTAGCTCTGTCAAGTGCGACCAAATCCTCTTTGCCTCCAAAAGATGCAAACAATATGTTTTTGAATCTCTCCATTCAGCTATCCCTTTTTAGTTTTTCATGTTTTTAGAGCTTGATTACACTGTACTTTTATATTGTAATGTTCTTGAAAAAAACCATTAGATTTTAAAAGATTGAGTTGATCGTAAATTCTTTTAAGAGTCCGAGCTCCTGAGAAAATTGGTTGAATTAAGGCCTATCAACACCTTTCAGAAAAACAATTGGATAATATTTTCAGTGACATCCTTATCAAATATCAATATGTGACAAAGTAGCAGACTAGAGTCATTTCCATTTATTTTATTCATTCATGATAACTGTTTAAAGAAGCACACAATCGACCGTAATCATTCTTCAGGCTCATCGGTATATTGCTTTTCTGTTTTTTGTTGCCACTGAACCTTGCTCGATACGAAAGCTCTTCGGTCTCCAAAATAAACCACCAACCAGTAGCCAATTGACATCGACAGAGCAACACCAGCAGTCGCCCAGACGTAATCAGGCGAAATTTCATCATAGTCAAGGATGATAACCTTTCGGGCAATAGCCATCAGGGCAGTGGCAAGAACTATTTTGACATGGATAATGTCATCTTGTAAGTAAATAATAATGTTAACAAAAATCTCGATAGCAATCAGCACGGCCATGAACGCGCCAAAGGTAGCAAGGATATCGTTGATGGTCAACATCATGAAAGGCGGCTCCACCAATTTTTTATAGAGCACCCAGCAAACATCAGCAACTCCCAACAGAATAACGAACGTCATCAGAATCGCCAGCATCCGCACCGCACCGTGAATGATCTTCCGCAAGTATTGAACAAGGGGCTCTTTATTGTTATAAAGTTCGTCCATCTCAAATCCTTATAGTTAGTACATAAATGGTTGATAAAATCATTTCCAAAGCTTATCCAATTATTCTAACTAATCGATCTAAATATCTACCCGAAAATTAAATAGATTTAATAGAGAGAATGATGGTATTCAAATAGTAAATAATCCACTACAATAAATAAATCAAAATTCTAAATTTTGAATCCTAAAATCAGCAGTTTGCTTTTGAAATATTCACTTGAGACTCAGTTTGGAGTATCTGGACAGGGAGCAAGCTTTCCATTTACGAGATCTCCATTATGTTTCATACTTTTCATTTTTGGACTCTTTCCTTGATTATTGTTACTGCAACCGACGATGAGAAAAAGGCAAATTATCGTAAGATACGGCGCCATACATCGTAGATATTTAGAGGGTAATAACATGATTTTCAAAAGAAAAAGTTTTGTTTACAGCATCTTTACAATAATGCTGTAATGATCTAGTAATAACAGGAAAAGCAATTTTATCCCACGGTATATCCTTTTTATGAAAAAGCTGGACAATTGAACTTTCAGTTGTTGGTAAAAAAGGACATGTAAGCAGTTTAGCCCGAAACAGCAGATAGAACTGACTGATAGCCGGCAAATCGAAGAGTCGATATGCACCTAGCAACTCTACTTTGGCACCACTCTCTTCAATAGTTTCCCGCACGGCTCCCTGGGCGGCGGTCTCGTTATTTTCCAGGTAGCCGGCTGGCAAGGTCCATTTGCCCTTTTGAGGATCAATGTTGCGCTGACAGAGGAGAATCTGTTCTCCCTGCTCAACGATACAGCCAACCACCAGCTTTGGATTTTCATAATGGATGGTGTTACAGGCCTCACAGGTAGCCCGTACCCTATTATCAATCTGTTCTCCCTGCTCAACGATACAGCCAACCACCAGCTTTGGATTTTCATAATGGATGGTGTTACAGGCCTCACAGGTAGCCCGTACCCTATTATCATCCGTTGGTATTTTGAGAATTGTTTGTGCCCCGCAGTTGGAGAGAATATTTAATCATACAAATCTACTACTATTGACTTTTACATGGTTTATATTTTTATATATTATCTGTAATTTACAAATCCATCTTGGGTAATTTCATAAGGTTGATCAGATGCATGTTGCATACAATTAATTATAAGGATTGAGAAAAATTGAAAGCAAAAAAACTCGCTGTTCTGATAGGATTCTTATTACACGCCTGGGGCTCCTTTGCAAATGCAGCTGAATTAACGATACGTCTTGAAGATCCTCCTCCCAACGGATTTGTTATTTTCTCATTATTTGACTCTGCCAATACATTTGGCGACCTGCGTGATCCTGTGAAAATCGTCAAACTTCCTCTTGACGGACGAGAAGCTTACAATCTCGGAAATATCACACCAGGAGAATATGCTTTGCTGGCTTATTTTGATGAGAATAATAATGATCGTCTCGATAAAAATTTCATTGGTATTCCAAAAGAATCTCTCGGTTTTTCAAACCGCTATCAGCCCAAGGGGCCGCCAAGTTATAGCCGAGCCTTATTTAAGCTCAAGAAAGGTGAAAATCGCCATTTCGATGTGACACTCTATCGTCCCTTGGGCGATTATGGACGTTTGGGGCTTGGATTAGGATTAATCGCCAGAAGTAGTCCCTATCGAGATTACAGCAGCGGAGTCTTCCAGGTTATTCCTGCAATTACATATAATGGTGAACGTTTCCAGGTTTATGGACCTTATGCGCAATTCGGTTTAGTCGGTAGTGGAAAAGTACGGTTGGCGGCTACAGGAAATTATCGGATCGGCGTCTATGAAGAAGATGAAAGCCTTTACCTGAAAGGTATGGGCGACAGAAAAGATACATTTATGGCTGGGCTTTCACTGCAAGCAGAACTTCCAAGAGGAGTTGATCTTTCGGTAGGTTACACCCATGATATCCTTGATGAAATCGGTGGTGGCACAGTCCGGTTAGAGTTAAAAAAATCTTTTCAGTTGGGCATCTTCAGATTGTCGCCAACAATAGCTGTTAACTGGCTCAGCTCGGAACTCTCAAATCATGATTTTGGTGTACCAACCAACAAAGCAACTCTTGGTCGACCTGCTTATGATCTTGATGACACTTTCACAACTGAAGGAGGTTTAGGGCTCTTTATCGAGATAACGAGAGACTGGCTCGTGGTTATAAACGCAAGTATGGAAATACTGGGGGACAGTATTACAGACAGTCCCATTGTCAGCGAAGACAATGTTTTTAAAGGTTTTGCAGCAATTAACTATGTATTTTAATAAGCCAGCGAATTTGAGTTGGCATCACATTCCCTTTAAGAAACTTACAGCCGAATAATTGTGTTTTCTATTAAATCAACAACTCTCAGTATATATTCTTGTATTTGACAAGTAATATTAATCAATCGTTTGAAATTATTGATTTTTCAGCACGTTTTTTTCAAGAAAAATTTCCCATACTTTTTTCATAGTTTTCGGAGTATGGCCTCCAGCTGTTGAAAAAACATGGTCACCTGGCAGGAGCTCTCCCAAAAGCTCGTGAGCTATTTTGAACGAATCTTCTGTTCCATAACCAAGGTAAGTATTGGGCAATTGTTTGCTCTCTTCTGCTTCCTGTTTTAGCCAGTGCCAAAGCATGCGCTGCCAGTCATTATCCGGGTTGAATTCGCCAGGGTTCCATTGGCGGACACCTCCAGCATTGTCGATTTCTCGTATGATCTTATTGTACCCCAGAAAAGGGGAGATCAGGCAGACGCCTTCAATATCCTCTGGATACTGGCGGGTGTACATTAATGCTCCGAGGCCACCCATGGAAACACCAACAAGCCAGAATTTTTCATAGCCTTTTTCTCTGGCAGGCTCAATGATGTCGGCTTTGAGTCGTGGAACCAAGGTTTCTCCAAAATAATAACCAAAATGTGCATTGGGGGCAATCATATCGAAGGGCAGCTTTCGAGTTTTAATATCTTCAATAAATCCATCTGAAGCAAAGTCTTCATGACTTCCTCCCCGGCCCCTGAGAAAGATAATCATATTTTTCTGTGAGGAAGATTCTTCGATTTTGTAGTGAAGACTTTTGAGAGGTGCGTTCGTGGAACAACTTGAAAGTATTAAAATTATAAGAATTGACAAAAGCCCCTGCTGTAAAATTTTCATTTAATCATCCTCAAGAAACATAACCTTACCAATTCAAATTTTAATAAGATTTAGCAACTCTGTTATTAGATCAAGTCAAGGTCTTCGTACCAACCGGCATTTTCAGTCAGACGGCCCATCAGAATGCGGGATGCCTCTTCAGGATGCTCTGGTCGAGAGTGAATTTGACTCATCACCAGAATATCATCCTTGCGTCCGCAGATCTCAATTTTTCCGATGTCATGGCCCATTATGAACTTAAAGCGCTTGGCGTATCCGTCCAAATGACGCTTGGCTTTGGACACAATGTCCACGCCGCGTTTCAGTGGCACCTGAAAATGATGGCGCACTCGCGATACGGGCATGCATTGATACAGGTAGTAGGGGAGCACTCCGATACGGATTAGTCCATTCATCAGGTCTTCAAGGTTCTCTACACTGTCATTGACGCCCTTGAGGAACACGGCTTGATTGTTAACCGTGATACCGGCGTTACGGATGCGCATCACAGCCTCTTTGGCCAAGTCGGTGATTTCATTGACGTGGTTAAAGTGGGTCGGTATGTAGAGAGTTTTGTGCTGGTTGAAATCGCGTAGTACTCTAATCAACTCATCGTCCAGATAGCGCAGGGGATACACCACGGGCGTGCGGGTTCCAATGCGGACATAATTCACATGATCTATGTCCTTTAAGGATTCGAGCATTTTGGCGATGATTTTGGTTGGCAGCATCATGGGATCACCACCAGATATAATCACATTGGTGATTTCTTTGTGTTTGGAAATGTATTTGGCTGCATTTTGGAAGTTCTCGACGGTCTTATCATTGGGCAGACCTACCAGGCGCTTGCGGAAGCAGTGGCGGCAGTACATTGAACAGTATTCGGTGGCCACGACCAAAGCTGAGTAAGGATATTTGTGTAAAATCCCATTCCCCTTATTGTGTTTGTCGTCACCATAAGGATCTCCGGTGGTTTCGCCCATCTGGCCGGCGACAACCAACTCGTCTGCTGTGGGAATTGCCAGCTTGCGAATGGGATCCTGGGGATCGCTTTTGTCAATGAGACTGAGGTAATAGCGTGGAATATTCATGGGATGATTATCCAACACTTTTTGCATGGAGATTTCTTCCTCTTGTGTCAGTGAAACATACTTCTTTAGTTTTTTTAGTGAGTTAACATTATTGGAAAGTTCCGTTTTCCATGCCAACTTTCGAAAATCAATAGTGTTTAGTTTCTCTAATTTTTCTTCTTCTAATATTTCATTCATGTGTTGTCTTTCATCTCATTACAGTGGTGTCCGTTTAAAGACTTGTATTTACAGGAAAATTTTGCACACTTAATTGATTAGTATGATCCGTTGAAATTTAATAAAGGCAAATGTCTTATTGAATTTTTGAATACCTTTGCTTCTCTTACATATGAAGCGGACAGTAAGCAGATGTCACAAACAAGGTAAGTCCTTTTGGACAAATACTTTCTGTTCAAACAGTAAAAACATGGTTAGTATTCATTGCTGTTGAAAAAAAAACACGGAAAAACGATAGTGTTGTATGCAAAGAAGCTCTTGTTGAGAATGAACATTACTTTGTATGCAAAGTAATTTCAATGGCCAATTCAGAATTGGATTTCACCTTTAAAAAATATTTTTCTGGCCTTTTGTGACAGCTCTACAGTAAAATATCAAAATAAGTCGGGTAGATGTACGGAAATTAATCTAAATAAACAGGCAGTATGAAAGATTGCAAAACCCTAGAAAACGACACGATTACTGATGACGTTCTTTCAGCTATTCGCCAAATTACGCAGGCGATTGATCTTCACTCACGTCATCTCGTAAAAAAACACAACATCACCGGGCCTCAGTTAATCATACTGAAGGTAATAGCAAATAATACAGTTCTCTCGGTCAGTGAACTCGCAAGTCAAACTAGCCTGAGCCTCTCCACTGTTACGGGGATTCTAGCCAGACTTGAAAAAAGAAATTTTGTAAAACGAACTAAAAGTGAGCAAGACAAAAGAAGAGTAAATGTAGAGCTTACGTCTCAAGGTTCAGCTTTTCTGGAGCAGGCACCCAAACCTCTCCAGGACAGATTTATTGCAGGCTTTGACAGGCTTGAAAGCTGGGAAAGAATGATGATCCTCAGCAGTCTGCAACGACTTGTATCCCTCATGAAAGCTGAGGACATTGATGTATCACCGATCCTTGCCACCGGTCCCATTACAGCATCAATACCCTCTCCAGGAATCGAAACTGACTAAGGACTCATTAGTGTAATTGGCACTTATCCATGTAATAATTTTTTACAACAGTTGATAAACTATGAAAAATTCAGGTTATTATTTACAGCTGTTTAGTCTTCACGGCCTTATTCGAGGGAGAAACCTTGAACTGGGAAGAGATGCCGATACAGGCGGACAGGTTAAGTATGTGCTGGAGCTGGCCAAAGCTCTCGGAGAGCGAGATGATATTAATCAGGTGGATCTTTTCACGCGGTTAATAGAAGACAAAAGAGTATCACCCGACTACAGTGAACCAATTGAATTTATAGGAGAAAAGGTACGTATTGTAAGGATTAAATGTGGAGGGAAAAGATATATTCGTAAAGAATTATTATGGCGTCACCTTGAAGAATATATCGACAAAACCTTTCGATTTATCAAGGCAGAAAATAGAGTTCCAGACCTATTTCACGGACACTACGCTGATGCCGGTTATATTGCTTTAGAGTTGGCCAGAGCCTTTGATACTCCTTTTATTTTTACCGGCCATTCGATGGGAAGAAACAAACGGTTAAAATTATTAGAAGATGGATTGAGTAAAAATAAAATTAACAAGCAATATAAAATAGATACTCGAATTGATACCGAAGAAGAAATCATTGAACATGCCGACCTTATAATAACCTCCACGAGACAGGAAATACAAAAACAGTATGGCTTGTATAAAGAATTCAACAAGAAGAAACAATTTAAAGTAATACCTCCGGGAATAGATCTGGATATTTTTTTCCCTTATTACGAATATCATCTTAATCCTGAGACCATCACACCGGAAAACAAACAGGCCAGAGTTACTTTGCAGGAAGAACTTCACCGATTTTGGATTAATCCTGAAAAACCATTTATCCTTGCCCTCTGTCGGCCGGATCAGAGGAAAAATATCAGTGGCTTGATAGAGGCTTACGGTAGGAATAAAGATTTACAGACTGTAGCTAATTTAGCGGTTTTTGCAGGTATACGTCAAGATATCAGTGATATGGAGGAAAATGAAAAAGATGTTCTGACAGACATGCTGTTGCAAATGGACTACTTCGATCTTTATGGAAAACTGGCGATTCCCAAAAAACATAATTTTGCTACCGAAGTACCTGAACTCTATAGGCTCTGTGCAGATAGTAAGGGGGTTTTTGTAAACCCTGCCCTGGTTGAACCTTTTGGTATTACATTGATAGAAGCAGCAGCCTGCGGTTTGCCTATTGTTGCGACAAACGATGGCGGTCCGGTAGATATCATTGCCAACTGCGAAAACGGTATACTTGTCGACAGCAGAAAATATGAAAACATTGCAGAGGCAATTCGCTCAATCCTTTTTCATCCCGATCTCTGGGAAAAGTATTCTAACAATGGAATTAACGGAGTAAAATTTCATTATTCATGGCAAGCACACTGCAGTACTGCCATTGGGAAACTGGCAAAATTACTTCCGGAAAAAACTAAAAAAATAGAAATGGAAAAAGCACAGAAACCGTCATTTGGAAAAAGGCTCACTGGAACGAACAAGCTCATGATAACCGACATTGACAATACCCTGATTGGTGAAAGTGAGAGCATGAAGGAGTTACTCCAAATTCTTGAAGAAAACAGCGACTCGATTGCCTGGGGTGTCGCGACCGGAAGAAGTCTCGGGCTTACCCTGGATGCAATGACTGAGCATAACATTCCGATCCCCGACATTCTGATTTGCTCGGTTGGGACGGAAATATATTACGGTCCTGATCTGCGAATGGATAAAGGATGGCAGCAAACCATTTCACATCTATGGAAGGCGGAGGAAATCAAGAAATCGCTTGAAACACTTCCGTTTTTAACATCCCAGGAGGCTGAAGGCCAAAGAAGCCATAAGATAAGTTACTTTATGGAGGATGATCCTGACCTTTTTGCCCGGGTTCATCAAAAACTTGGGGAAAAACGACTTCGGTGCGAAGTGATCTTTTCCCATGGTCAATTTTTGGATATACTGCCTTATAGAGCTTCAAAAGGTAAGGCTATCAGTTACCTTCAATACAAGTACAACTTCCAAAAAGAAAATGTCATGGTGGCTGGTGATTCCGGAAATGACGAGGATATGCTGGTCGGGAATACCTATGGGGTTGTGGTTGGCAATTACAGCGTTGAGCTTGAAAAAATCAAGGGCAGGAAAAAAATATATTTCAGTTCCAAAGAGTACTCAGCCGGAATTATTGACGGCTTGAGAAAATATAAATTCATTTAGAAATAGTTCACTCTCCAGTTGATTTGGTTTCTACGTCCGTTCCTGAGCAAACATAAGTAAATATGATCAGCTCCAGGAGTCCGAATTCGGGCCAGTTTTATGATAGATCTTCTGTTCACATGCTTACTGGGTTGAAATTTTTTGAGACAGTTTGCGAAACTGAAGGTTATAGAGAAGGTCCAGATATCTCGCTGTTTCCTGGCGCTCAAGGTTGGAACTGTATTTCCAAAAACCATAAATACATGTTAGGGAAAGAAGTCTCTTGGCATATAAATCCCACGTATAACGGGCATTAACCCTATTTATTCCGCCCTGAGAAATAGCTTGCCAATAAAGCGGTTCCTTGCTGCACCCCAAAAAGAAGCTGGAAAGTATTTCAGATGCCTCCTCTCCGTGATTCGGATCTATATGGAATCCAGAAACATTGTCTTCAATTATTTCCGAAGGGCCACCATAACATGTTGCAAAGGTAGGCAGGCCAGACGCCATGGCCTCTATAACCGTGAGTCCAAAAGCCTCAAAAAAGGCTGGTTGTACAAAAATTCCTTTGTGGTCTGCAATGAAGCGATACAGTTCTCCGGATAATTTTTTGTGTAATCTTGTACCAATCCAACGCAGGTTATTTTCCAACTGGTATTCATCTATCAGTTGGTGCATATGTTCAATTTGCTCATACTCTTCATGGTCACTGGATTCGTCAAGGTTGATGCTACCGCCAACAATCACTAAATTTGCTTGATCTCTTAAAACAGGATTTTTAGCATACCACTCAACAAGCCCGCTAAGATTTTTTATCTTATCAAGACGTGCCATGGAAAATATGAGCGGCTTGTCTTTTTGGGTCAATTCACCCCTGATATATTCGTTTGCCTGGCCGAAAATAAGGGTCTCAATCTCAGTGGAAATGTCTTTAAAACGTCTTTCTGTTTCAAAGTAAGGAAAATAGATACTGCTTTCAGCACCTGGTGATACAATATTGAATTTTGGGTCAAAGACATTTACCCCATGTGTAATCCGTTGTAATTCCGGCATGGTAAAGGAGGTGTAACTTTCATATTGACCAACAGTTTCATTGCTTCCTGCTATTTCCTGATATGTACTCGTGATGATGAAGTCTGCGGAGTTCATGGCAATCAGGTCTGCTGTAAACTGACATGAAAAATGATATTCCTCTTCCATATCCTGCCAGTATAAAGATGAATAGAGGTATTTAGTTTTTTCAAGAGCATGAGCTATGTTGCACTGGGTAACTCCCAGGCGCTTTGACAAAAGATAGGCAACAAGATTGCCGTCTGAGTAATTTCCAATGAGCAAATCCGGGCTTCTGCCAAGTCTTTTCTGGATCTCTTCTTCCGCCTCTATGGTAAAATCTTCAAGATATGGCCACACTTTAAAGCGAGAGACCCACTGTGGTACAATCGAGCCGTCCGGGTAGCGAAATGGAATACGAATAATTTTAACATTTTCAGTTCCTGATACTTTTTCTTCTACTTGATTACAGGTTGTGTCTCCTGCATCAGGTATTAACCTGGTTACGATTAAAATTTGGGGTTTTATGTCCAGGCCTTGTTTATCCAGTCGTGCTTGCATCTCTTTCTCAAGAGCCTTGACTTGATCAAGGATGTACACGACCTGTCCCCCGGTATCAGGTAAGCCAAGAACATTTTTCTGACCAAAAAAACCATGAGGAGACAACACAACAATGTTAAAAATCATTGGTATGCGGTTGAAAAACTTTTCCAGTGATCGATAGTCAGGTGCCTCAAGAATATCTGCCAACAGGTTAAAACTACTTAAAACATTTTTGACATTTTTACCCCAACCTGCCTCAAAACCGATATTGCCCATATGCTCTTCAATTTCTGCCCAGGTCACAGCCGGATCAACTTTATTTAAAAAATCGATTCCATCTTGAAGAGCCTTGTGCAACACGGCCATGTTTTTTATTGTATCATTGAGCATAAAAGATTTGTCGCCATAGCCATGTACACGAAGAAAGGAAAGGATTAACTCGTCTCCCTTGGCCAAATTATTCGAAAGACGGCTTGAGAGGTGGCGATTGAGAAATTCTACACCATGGCCAATCGACTTCACTTGATTCATCATCGGAAATTCGCGCTCAAAAGGGCCCAAATCAATCTCTGCAATGAAGGTATTATTTTTGTTAACGATAAGTTCAGTAACTTTCAGGAAATCACTTGCCTCGACCTCGTCGAGGGTGTTGGTGTTAAAGTCGTATCGGAAATAGTTCCAGGAAGCAACCCGGGGTCGTACGTTAAAATACAGGATATTGGCGTCTAAAACCGCTTCCTGAGTTTTTTCGAGGAAGAGTCTGAGGGGGGCAAGATTGATATCAGGTGGAACTTCTTGAGCATGAAAGACGTCATACTCATCAAGGAGAACGTTTGGAAGCATCAACTGTGATTCTAGCTCCCGGAACTTCTTAAAAAGTTTTCCAGTAATCTCATTGTGTTCATTGAAGCAGGATATAAAGTCTTGTATCATTACGGAGCTCCGAGGATAGCTAAGTAGAGTTCTTGCAGTGTTGTTTGTATGATTTCGAATTTGTCACAACTACTAGTATAGTATGGATATGACATAAATACTACGGGGAGAACAGGTGAAAAAAGATCTCATAGTTTCTATAGGTGAAATCGTCTGGGACCACTTTGGAGATGAGAGAGTAATAGGTGGTGCACCACTTAATGCGGCCTATCACATCGCTCAACAAGGCTGGCCTGTTAAAATATTGAGCAGGATTGGAGTTGATGAACTCGGATCCCAAACAATCGAACACATAGAGCAACTTGGACTGAGTACAACCAGTATCCAAAGAGACCCTGAATTAAAAACCGGAACAGTCATAGTCAAGACTGATACAAATAATGAACCTTTTTATGATATTACAAGCCCTTCAGCCTGGGATAGCATCGCAATTGATGAGGTTGACGCGGATTTGTTTCAAGATGATTTTCATCTGGTTTTTGGCACCTTGGCTCAAAGAAGCAAAATATCGCGTGACACAATAAATAAACTTTGGAAACGATCTAAAACGACCTTCTATGATGTAAACCTTCGCCCGCCATTTACTAGGCCTGAGTTTGTTGAAGAATCACTGGCAGCTGCAACGGTAGTAAAAATAAACCTTGAAGAGCTTGAAATCTTGGGAAAATGGTTTTTAAAGCCAAGCGCCACCAAAGAAGATTTAGCCAGTCAACTTATTGATCAATTTGGCATATCACTGGTTGCAGTCACCGAAGGAGGTCAAGGCGCCTGGCTTACAAATGGTCTCGAAACTGCCAGGCATCCAGGTTTTCCTGTCTCTGTGTCAGACACTGTTGGAAGCGGTGACGGTTTTTTCGCGCAAATAATAACTGGTTATCTTGGCAATGTTCCATTACTGGAATGCCTCACAAGGGCCAATAAAATGGGTTCATTCATCGCCTCGCAAAAAGGAGCAACGCCCTATTATAAGTATAAAGAAATCATGGCAGAAATAGAAACACATACAATTTAGCGTTTATTGCCAGAATGAGTTTCCTTGAAAGCATATTGATACTGAACCTGAGAACTCCTATAAAGACAATAACTAAAAAAGGAATAATAAATGAAAAGTTATCATAAAGAACTCTGGTTTGAGATTCTCACCAGAAGGGAATTCAGAAACATCTTCCTGCCAACTTATTTTGTCGAAGTCGGCAGCAAAAAACAACAAGTATCATCTTGCAGGAGAGGGTAGATACCAATGGTATGTTTTCCTGATAAATGATCGTATATTACTGCATTTGTTATTGGTAGAATATTGCGGTTTTCACATTGCCCGCATTTTATACGTGGTTTATCACAGTAAGCTCGCCATTCATTACTGCAGGCTGGCGAGTAGCCAGATTTTCCTTTTTTTCATCTCCCACCGGACAGGATTAACATCTTCTCTACCTTTAAAAAGATTTTGGAAGAGTTTTATTTTATCATCCGAGGGTGAACTGTTGGTCACCTGTAAGGAATTTTCAGGCGGACATTGTACAGTCATTTGAGACTGTGGAGTGTTTTCAGCTTGCAGGCCAAGACGATTTTTTAATCGTTCATTTTCAAGTCTCAACCTTGCACACTCTTTTAATGCTTCATCAAGTTTTTCTTGAACAGATATATTATACATATATTTGTTATTGTTTTATTCTTAATCAAGAAATGCAAATATACAATCTCTACTTAAAGAAGTATATCAAAAGAAGTGTTGCGTGTTGCGCAATGTGCTATATAATATAACTATGGTAAAATCTTTCAACCATAAAGGGTTACGGAAATTTTTTGAAACTGGATCAGTGGCTGGTATTCAACCTGGTCACAAGCAGAAATTACGAATTAGGTTGATTGCCCTTGATACCGCAACTTGTATTGAAGATATGAATACACCCGGTTGGCGGTTGCATCCGTTAAAAGGAGATCGTGTAGGCTTCTGGGCAATAGATGTGAGTAAGAACTGGCGCATCGTTTTTAAATTTATAGACGGCAATGCATATGTCGTTGATTATGAGGACTATCACTAATGGCTATGTATAATCCACCTCATCCAGGCGAGTTCATTAAGGAAGTATACCTGGAACCCTTAGGAGTTACACCACGTAAAGTAGCGTTGCGGCTCAAAGTGTCGCCATCTACCTTTTCCAGGCTTATCAACGGTCAAAGTAGAGTCAGTCCTGAAATGGCATTACGTTTATCCAAATGCCTAGGACGTACTCCGGAAAGTTGGCTTGTAATGCAAGATAATTATGACCTCTATCAAGCCAGGCAGACGATAAATTTGTCAGAAATAGTACCATTGACTGTGCCTGCATAAAAAGATCACAAAGGTAAGTTGATCTGTAAAATTATATATAGAGAAATAGGATTTCAAATGAAAAGCTATCATAAAGAAATCTGGTTAGAAATTCCTACGAGACGAGAACTCAGAAACATTACTCCTCAGGTGGAGGAATGTCTGAGGGAAAGCGGTATTCAAGAAGGGCTTTGTCTTGTCAACGCTATGCACATAACAGCCTCGGTATTTATTAATGATGATGAGTCTGGCCTGCATCATGATTATGAAGTATGGCTTGAAAAACTGGCACCGCATGCACCGACCAGTCAATATCGGCATAATGGCTATGAAGATAATGCTGATGCACATTTAAAGCGCCAGGTGATGGGACGGGAAGTTGTGGTTGCTGTTACTGAAGGGAAGCTCCACTTTGGTACCTGGGAACAGATCTTTTATGGTGAGTTTGATGGTCGCCGAAAGAAAAGAGTTCTGGTGAAAATTATTGGTGAATAGGGTAACTCTTGCGTCGCACATCATATATTCTCTTTTTCTAACAAGGTCCTTGCGGCCATAGTATTATACTTTAATATGCTGAATCCTCCGTATACCAAATATTCACGCCTTTTTGTCTATTACCTTGATACAAAGGATCTTCCCCCGGTGGTTGACCCTGATTTTATAGGCACCTGGATTGAAGATGACACCGCTATCCTTTTTTTTCACAAAGAAAAAGAAACCTATATACAAAAGCTTTGTGAACAGACTGGTGCAGGGATCGTTTACCAGGCAGATCTTGATTATCTTGACTGGGAAGCGGGAGTTGCCATAACCTCTTTTACATCAAAAACGCTCCAGGTTCGACCGGTCTGGGAACAGCAGAATAAGAGTAGAGAGTTCCAGGAAATCGTACTGGATCCAAGTGTCATTTTTGGCAGTGGTTTCCATGCTACCACCAGGCTCTGTCTGGAAACCTTGGAATTGCTCTTTCTTGAATCGGGTATGAACATTCGCTCTGTCCTGGACCTTGGTACTGGGACAGGTCTGTTGGCAGTTGCTGCAGCAAAATTAGGCGCTCAGAAGGTAAGAGCCATAGATAATAATCCTCTGGCAATTGACGTGGCTAGAAGAAATGTCGCTTACAATAATTGTGAGTCTCTTGTGGATGTTCGCCAGGGAGACCTTTTGGCAGAGATACCTGATACAGGCTATGACCTTGTGATTGCAAACCTTTACAAGGGCTTACTTGTAAAACTTCTGGAAAATCCAGCTTTCTGGAAGGCAAAACTGTATATGATTTCTGGGTTTATTCCTGGAATGGAACCTGATCTTCTTGCCGCATTGCCACAAAACCAATTGCAGGTACTCCACCGTGGAAATAGTGAGCAATGGCGTTTATGGTTGTTGCTCAATAAGAAGGTGGCAAAAAAACCCGAGGACGTTTGAGGAGAATGAATGTGCTCAATGTTCATTCAAGAAATCTATTCAATTATTGCAGATTTAATAGGTAGGATCTCAGATTATTGCCACTTCCTGTTAAATCCAGTTTTTTTCTGATACTTTTGCGGTGAAAGTCAATAGCACTCACTGATACCATGAGAACATCGGCTATTTCCTTGCTTGTCCGTCCTTCCCTCACCATGCTCGCCACCTGGATTTCATTGGGTGTGAGTATTTTATTGAGCGCTGAAAGTCGATTGAGATAAGGGGAGATGATTTCCTTCAACCTCTCGTCAATAATCTCCACCATTGTTTTGCGCCTACCATCAAGTCCTGAATCCATGAGTTTTTCAACATAGGGCAGAATCAATTGGCGGACATTGCCAAGTATGGTGTCTTCAAGCTGTTCTTGATCATCTTCGCGGTGTTTGAGCAATACCTTTAAAGCAATATTATTTTCCTGCAGTTTTTCTGACTGTTCCCGTAACAAGTTTTCGCTTTCAGCAAGAGATTGCTGAGCCACAATGAGCGGAGTGATATTTTCATGGGTCAAAATCACTTTGCGTGTGCCAGGTTCGCGGAAACGAACAACACGTAGGGCAAACCAGCGCTTTTCACTGGGAGAATCGCAGGGGTAGTTGATGAAGAACTCCTTGATATCACCTGAAATTACTTTGCGGATTCCCTGAGCAATTATAGAGGACTCATCATTTGGATTTTTACTGGAGTCTTCACAGATTGAGAGATAGTTCAGGCCGATAGATTCCAGATTGCCAGTAAGGCCGTTTTTTTGACCAAATTCCCGCCATGCCCAGTTCGTTTCAATGATTACGCCATCCTCATCAAGGATTGCCACATGGGCGGAAAGAGAGTTCAGCGCTACCTTGTAGATATTTTCGGGAACCATTTTACCTTTTCCTTTAGGATAATTGAGCTAATATAATGGTAGTTTTTTGTACTATTTTTCTATCATTTTTTACCTATTGTATCAAGACGGGACATGATTAAAATATAAGCCAACATAATGAAAAAAAGTTGATTGAATAATAATTTCAATGATATTAAATAAAAGATATGGAGGCACACCATGAAAGGCGGATATGAATCACTAGTATGGTTGAGGGATAAAGACGGTAAAGAATATGCTTGTTACCTGGATGACATAAGAGGGGATATTCGAACAAAGGAAGAACTCACTGATGAAGAAAGAGCAAGTTGTCTGGACGTAAGTCAGATAGTTGGAACCGAGAGATGGTAAATGCTGGGCTAATAACAGTCTGGATTAATAACCAAAATGGAGGTTAGTTATGAGTGAAGCAACAAGCGGTGGATATGAATCAATGGTATGGATTCGTGACAAAGATGGTAAAGAGTATGCGTGTTATGTTCGCGATGTGAAAGATATAAAATCCAAGGAAGAACTCACAGACGAAGAAAAAGCCAAATGTATGGACGTGAGTCAACTCATCGGTACAGAGCGCTGGTAAAACTTTACCTATATGATCGAAAAATGCCTCTCTTGCTTCAAGGCAAGAGAGGCATTTTTTATTGCAACTACCAATTTGAATCAACATGGTCTGAGAAGGGAACGGAATAAAGAAAATTGAAATAAATAAGATCAATCACTTTGCTGGCTAACAAAACAGTCTTATTTATTTAGACAATTTCTTTATAAACATTTGGAGGATAAACTATGAAAACTGATAATTTATTTGAGCCCTTGACATTAGGCGATTTGCATTTGAAAAATCGTATTGTCATGGCACCAATGACTCGGGGACGTGCTGGTTCAAAACGCGTACCAAATGATATGATGGCACAGTATTATTTACAGAGATCCACAGCAGGCATGTTGATCACCGAAGCAACTTCCATTTCAGAACAGGGCATAGGCTGGATAGACAACCCTGGTATCTATACCGATGAAATGGTTGAGGGGTGGCAAAAAGTTACCAGCAAGCTCAAAGCAACAGGCACACCCATTTTTCTCCAGTTATGGCATTGCGGCAGAGCATCACACAGTGATTTTCATAACGGTGAATTGCCTGTTTCAGCATCTTCAGTCAAACTCAATGGTGATCACATTCATACACCCTTTGGCAACAAACTCTATGAAACACCCCGGGCTCTTGAACTTGATGAAATCAAAGCCATTGTCCAGGATTACAGAAAAGCAGCAGAAAATGCCAAAGAGGCTGGTTTCTCAGGTGTAGAAGTGCATGGTGCAAACGGCTATCTTATTAATCAATTTCTGGATGGGACGACCAACCTGCGAACTGATCAATACGGTGGCAGTTTAGAAAATAGATTTCGCCTGTTCAAAGAGGTGTTATCTGCTGTGCTTGAGGTCTGGGAGCCTGAACAGGTTGGAGCACGTATCTCTCCGAATGGTGTTTTTAATGATATGGGGTGCGAGGATTTCAGAGAACTTTTTCTCTATTTCGCTGCAGAGATTGACAAGCTTGGCCTTGGTTATCTGCATATCATGGACGGTTTGGCTTTTGGTTTTCATGAAAAAGGAGAACCAATGACTCTGGCCGAATTTAAAATGGTTTACAAGGGTATAATCATGGCTAACTGCGGCTATACGCAAGAGTCAGCTGAACAGAGGATCGCTGAAGGCGATGCCGACTTGATAGCCTTTGGCAGGCCCTATATCACCAACCCTGATTTGCCCGAGCGTTTAAAAAACGGCTGGCCATTAAACCCTGCCGAAGACATGACATATTGGTATACAGCTGGTCCTGAAGGCTATTCTGATTATCTACCGCATAAACCGTGAGCTGCATAAGTAAAAGATCCCAAAAGATTTTTTGAGTAGCAACTGTTTTTTGGGATCTTTTCTATCATCCTGGGACCTTTGGTCACCTCCTCTTTGAATACATGGGGGGTAATTCGCAGTCTCTAGGGTATTTGCTGTAGTTTTTTCAATTCCTGAAGAAACATTTCATTTTCAGGAATTCCGTCTTGCTTGAAACGTACAATACCTTTTTTGTCGATGAGGTATGTTACTCTTCCCCAGCCATATGATTTGCGAACTTTTCGTCCTTTATCTGCTATCAGAGGGAAAGTTATGGCGTACTCTTTCTGAAATTTTTCCAGGGTTTCCAAATCATCATCGCTCACTCCCAAGACCTGGGCGTCATATTGCTCGAATTTTTCAATATCATTGTGAAAAGCGAGCAGTTCGGCTTTTCAGACAGGAGTGAAGGCTCTAAAGTAAAGCGCAAGAACCACATTTTGTTTGCCCAGAAAATCTGCCAATTTGATCATCCCCTGGGTTGAATTCCCGCTAAAAGCAGGAGCCTGTTCCCCTGTTTCCGCTGCCAGGGCAAAGTGGGGCAGAAAGGTGAAGAGAAGGCAAAGGATAGAAATAAAGATTGTTCGCATTGAGACCTCCTTTTAAAAAAAAGTTAACCAAGATATTTAACTGTCTGCTCATTTAAATAGAACTTTTTACTCTTTAGCATCGTATAAATCTGGTGGTCTGCGCTCTGGAATATCAATATGGTCAATAGTGCCGTTGTTCCACTCAATGGATACATATAATCCACAATAACAACTGCCAAACTCTTTGACATCAGGCTCGCGGTAAACACAGGGGCAGATTATATCTTTATCCCTCTCACGTTTGCCAAAAGCTAGTCTGCAGGGACAGGCTGTGAAGCCATATCGATCCTTGTTGATTAGAAGACTGCGCAACAGTTCAAAGGTTTTTTCTTTTTCAGCATTAAAGTAATAGCCTTTAGACTCATTTATTTTCCTGAGCGTATCAAAGAGATCATCAACCTCTGTGCGGATTCCTACGGTCTCTTTAATTTCCTGTGCCCTATAACCGGTTATCACCTGTCCATCGACAACCACAGTTGGAAATGAACATTTGGGATTAAGTTTTCTTAACTCGGCAATGACTGCTTCTTTCTCTGAATCACTGAGTTCATCAGCTTGAATGCAGGTGTGTTCTATGTGAAGGTCATCAAACATCTTTTTGATGGCATTGCAGTAGACACAGGTTGACAGACTGTAAAGGGTAATCTGTTGAGATTTCATATGATTATTCTCTGAGTAATTTTGAGTGGATAGAGAGCATTCCCGGCAGCATAATAGCCCAGGCAACACCAATGGCAAAGTAGCCTTGCCAGAAGGAATCTGCTGTGACAATGGCTCCGAGCTTTTCTCCTCCCAGGTAGGCTGTCGGGCCAAGCAACCCTCCAATGAGAGCTGCAAGAATCAATCTGCCTTTAAGCCAGGCAAGGCTTAGACTGATTACTGTTGCAAAACTAAACCAAAGTGCAGCCATCCAGGGGGGACATAATGGAAAATTTTCTGGGGCAAGGGATCTATAGATATTGGTCGAAATCAGCAAAGACTCAAGAAAAAAACCTGAAATTCCGCAGATTAAAACGAAAAATAACTCCTTTCTGTGCCGGGTCGTCAGGAAATAGATCTGCGGAGGTACCAGTATCAAGACAACAACTGGCCCCAGCCATATCAGATTGTTTGCGGCGCCAAGCACACATCCAAACCAGCAGACTTGAAAGAGTATAAAGTTAATTGGGGT
>CAMYOP010000017.1 GCA_947260045.1 uncultured Desulfobulbaceae bacterium | reverse complement strand
ATTGAATCGATTTGTTCAGGGAATAATCAAAAAAAGCAGATCCATTTATCGGGGAAATGGCTTCTTTTCCTACCCAGGCTTGTTCAAGTGAATGAAATCCTAAGCGGGTAAAGATTGTATAGGATTTATCTGTTGGTGACGTAACCAGAAGTGGAGCTTTCAGTTTGAAAAGTTTTCCTAGAAATTCAAGACTTTTATGACGAAATTTTGAGTCTATAAACCAGGATGTACCGCTGCAGATTGTAAGCTCTTTTTCGCCGATCAGGTAGTGTATCGGAATGTTTCCCAGAAATCCGCCAATTTCGCCCTGCTCATCTATAAGAATCCAGCCCATGGGTATGGATTGATCTATGGCTGGATTGTCTTGCCACCAGTAAATGAAATATTCTAACCAGGACTGCCTGGGCCTAAGCCCATTGGTTTGTTCTTCCAGGTAGATGGAAAGTGCAGGGAAATCTTCTTTCCTGAGGTCGCGCACGGTGCCTTTTTTCTTCAAAGAAAATCCCTTGGCTCTTGATTGAAAGCTGAAACGTTGCTTTTGGATTGTTTAAAAAGGCTTTAGACCTCAGAGTGTCCACGTTGAAACAGTTTATTTGGGATACTCACTGCCTGAATTAAAAGTGATTTTTTTCAAACATTCAAACTTGTTTATCTTTTTAAAGGTCAGGTTCCCAGGTCATAAAGCAGCCGCCCCATGAATAACCAACCCCAAAGCCTATCAACAGCAGGGAGGCGCCTGGCTGCAGTTCACCTTTTTCAATGATTTTCTGCATGGCAATAGGAATGGTTGCAGAGACAGTGTTACCAACATCCTGGAGCTCGTAAACCATTTTTTCATCGGGAATCTTGAGCTTTTTCTGGATGTTTTTGAGCATGAAGGTATTGGCTTGATGGAAGATAAATTTATCAACACCATCAATGGTTTTTCCTGCATCCTGTAAAAGATTTTTCACCAGCCGTGGAACTGCGGATATGGCAAATCTGAATAATTCCGGACCATTCATATAAAGATTACCCTCAGTACGGATATTATCACTGTCATCAGCTACTTCCTTGAGTGAAGATAAATCTTTGCCAATACCATGGGCACCACTGCTTGGGACGGTCAAATTGGCAAAACCTCTGCCATCTGTTCCGAAAATAAATGGCCCGACGCCCTGGCCCCCTTCTGGAGCCCTTGTAAGGAGAAGTGCAGCAGCACCATCACCAAAAACGGTGCTGACACTTTTATCCAGGGGATGACACCATTTACTATAAGTGTCAGCTGTGATGAAAAGGACATTATTTAAGAGGCCTGAGTGGATCATGCTTCCTGCAATGGCGAGTCCATAAATAAAGCCTGTGCACCCTTGATTAAAATCAAAAGACTGACAGTTTGAAGCAAGGCCGAGCCTGTGATGCACAAGGGAGGCCGTGCTGGGAAGGGCAACATCAGGAGTTTGGGTGCAAAGAATTACACCGTCTATCTTTTCTCGTGCAAGGGAGTGCTTTTGCAGAAGTTGCTCTGCTGCTTCAGTTGCCAGGTCAGAAACATACTCATTTGCATGAGCAATGTGTCTTTTCAGTATCCCTGTTTTTTCATGGATTTTTTCAGGAGACCAGCCTTCATAGCGATCTGCTAATTCTTCATTGGAAAGTGTTTTTTCTGGAAGGTAATAATGGATACCAGCAACTCGGAAGTGGAGCCTGTTGTGCTTGGTCATGGTGGACACCCTATTCTAAAGTAATTTTCCTTGAGGCAAGAATATTTAAGATGTCCTGGACAGTGATTATTGCATCGAGTTCTTCGAGTTCAAGAGTAACATCAAACTCATCATCCAGTAAGCTGATGACATCAATCTGGCCCATGGAGTCCCAGATTTCAGTGAGATCACTTTTTTCTGTCAGTGCTTGTTCCTTGTATTCAAGAACTTCACTCAACTTATCTAAAAACTCATTTCTCTTCATGTGTGTTCCTATGAGATTTTTGGTGCATAATATTGAAAAAGCGATCGACTTATTTGTACTTTTCAGGTGTATAAAATCATAGAGGAATCACTTTGCAGAAGGTTCCTCAAACTAAAAGTTTTATGCCTGTTTACTCCCTATTGTACAGGCTTCTTACTGATTTTTCTGAGTAATCTTGTTTGTATTAAAGATTATTATCACTTATTTTTGATTTGCCAGAGGTATAATTGCTCCTACAGTAAAAAAAAACTGCTGTATGACAAAGACACCGTAGCCGTTTCCAGCTGTCCATTGCTCTTGGAACGCTATTTCATCAACCTATAAAAATGAGTTGTATAAATCAAGAAATTTGTGAGGCCGTCAATTGCGTGGTGTAAATACTAATGCCTTGAATATTTTAACTTTTTAATGATTTGTACTGGTGCCCAAGATGGAAACACCTGATCGAGTAGACTCTCTTGATGTCTTGAGGGGCTTTGATATGTTTTGGATTATTGGAGGAACGGAGCTGATTATTGGTACCGCAAATCTTTTTGGTCCAGATCTGGCGGTACCCATAACGGACCAGCTGACCCATGTTGAGTGGATTGGCTTTACTTTCTATGATTTGATAATGCCGCTTTTTCTCTTTATTGTTGGAGCGGTTATGCCTTTTTCCCTGAAGAAGCTCCAAAGGGAATCGCGTGACTTCAAAGAGGTACACAATCATATTTTTTATCGGTTTATCTTGTTGTATATTCTTGGTTTTTTGGTTTCCGGGGGACTGGATAATTTTGAATGGACCAAAATATCCTTTTTTAATAATACTTTGCAGGCCATTGGCTGTGCTTACCTCATGGCTGCTCTTGCCATGCTCTATTGTTCTAAAATAATCCAGGGTACTCTGTTTATACTTCTGCTTTTAACCTATTGGGGAATCGTGCAGTTTGTTCCTGGTCCTGATTTCCCTGCGGGAACCCTGGAGCCCCAGAGAAATATTGCCATATTTGTGGACAGATTGCTTTTTGGAGTTCATCAGCAGGGTTCTACCTACAGCTGGATTCTTTCCTGTCTCACCTTTACAGCTACTGTGCTCTCGGGTGTGTTTTCAGGGTACTGGTTGGCGGGAAAGAGACAGGGATGGGTGAAAGTTTGTGGCCTTTTTTTCATGGGAATTTTTTTGGTATTTATAGGTTGGAGCTGGGGTAAGCATTCTTTTCCAATTATCAAACACATATGGACATCTTCCATGGTGCTTTTTTCAAGTGGTCTTTGTCTGCTGCTCTGTGGATTTTTTTATCTGTTTGTTGATCTCTGGGGCATTAAGAAACCATTTGTTTTTTTCAGGATTATAGGACTTAACGGGATTTTTGCTTATGTTATCTGGAACACTTTTGGCGTTCGAATTTTTCCCAGGCTCTATTCATTTATTTTCCATCCTATAATACAATGGAATGTTTTTACGGGTGAATTTCTGGTGGCTTGTTGTGGTTTTGTAAGCTTTTGGGCTGTTCTTTTCTTCCTGTATAAGAGAAAAGTTTTTATTAGGATTTAAAAGGAGAAATGTATTCAACCGTAGGGCGAGTAAAACACATGTTGTCATGGAATAGTCGGTGGCGTTTTTGCTGAAATTTCCCTGTTATGGATAAAGATCCTTGTTCCCTTTGAAGGTAGGTATTAAGTTATAAGCTGAGTGCAATTTGCTTTCAGCAATACTTCCCCTTTCCTGGTCATTGTTGCTCATGATTGATGAAAACAAACAAGAAACAATACGGACCAGATTACTTGAAATCCTCCCTGCACAGACAATAACAGAAGAAAAAGTCCTACGAGTCTTCTCAAAAGACCAATCCATTTATGAGATTTTGCCACTGGCAGCTGTTGTTCCAGCAAGTGTTGAAGATATACCTGAAATCATCACCCTTTGCAGGGATGAGCAAATTCCACTGACACCACGCGGAGGAGGTTCAGGAACGGCAGGAAGTGCACTTGGATCAGGGATTGTCATAGCTTTACCGCCTAAAAATAATTTTCAAATGATTCAAACTCTCAGACAGTCGGAGATGGAATGTACGGTTTCAGTCGGTGCTGGTACCTACCATGCGGATGTCCAGAAATTTTTAAGAGCGCGCTCTTTTTATCTGCCAGCAGATCCTTCCAGTTCTAAAATCTGTCAGATCGGCGGTAATGTTGCTACCAAGGCAAGTGGTCCCCATGCCTACCGGCATGGTTCCATTGACAGGTATATTGAAGGTCTTGAATTTTTTACAAACCAGGGCGAATTTGTAAATACTATGGATCCAATATCCATACCTGCAAGAATCAGGGCTGGCTTGGAGGCTATGGAGCAAAAAATTCTGGCCATAGATTCCATAAAAAAAATACTCCTTCAGCGTAAAAACCAAAAAATAGCAAGTGGGTATAATCTGTTTCCATTCCTGGATAGTCTTGATGTGGGAACACTTCTAAGCAGGGTTCTTGCCGGCAGTGTCGGTACTCTTGGCTACGTAACGGGAGTCACCCTGCGAGCCAGGCCATATATTCCCTTAAAAGCGGCGGTACTCTTTTTTGTAAAAGATCTGCAAGACGTGGGTGACATAGTACAACACGTCCAGGAGTTTGACGTTGCTGCCATTGAAATCATGAATAAGCAGTCCATCAAACTGCTTGGCGCTAAAATTCCGTCTCTTAAAAACAACATATCGTATTGGCGTGATGATGGCCACTTGCTCCTGGTCGAATTAGAAGGTGTTGATAGTCGCTGGCTGGCTGAAAAGATTGCCGCAAAGGTTGTCACCAGCAATGGTGGACTGGTTTGTCCACCTGTTGTGGCTTATGAAGAGGAAGAAATTGACTTGCTCTGGCACGTGCGTAAACAGATTTATCCTTTTCTCATGAATCTTGAGCCCCACAGGAAAGCTCTTTCAGTGGTAAACGATGTCGGGGTGCCTTCAAAACATTTGGCTGCAGCAATCACAGCATTCCAGGAAATTTTTCATAAATACCAACTTGAGGCCCTGATCTATGGGCATGCAGGCAGTGGAAACTTGCATTTACGACCACTCTTTGATCTTCATACTCCCCACCTGAAGGGATTTATAGAAAAGGTGGCTGACGAGGTGTATCAGGTTGTTTTGGAAAATGAGGGAACCATCACAGCTGAACATGGAATGGGCAGGATTCGAGCTCCTTATCTTATGGCAGAATGGGGTGAGGAAATATATGGGATAATGCAAGAACTCAAAACAATATTTGATCCAGACGACTTCTTAAATCCTGGCGTAATGTTTAATGATGAGCCAATCACCAGCCAAATCAGCAGTGATTTATTACGTTTTCAATAAAGACAGACTTTTCGCAAGCCTGCCAAGTATTGGTGTTATAGTATTTTCTTCTGTTCAATTCTTTCTTTTAAAGAGCTGTTCTGTTATAACAAAATTATGTGGCACACCCATTATAAAAGGGAATTTATTTGTTAAAGCAGTGTTTTAATGCAAGACCATCGGAGACAGGTCATGCGTGATGTTTTGAGTGTCTGCACCTATTGCGGCTGTGGTTGTGGACTATACCTGCATGTTGAAAATAATCAGGTCGTCGGAGCAAGTCCGAGCCGCAACCATCCTGTTTCAAGAAACAATCTCTGTGTCAAGGGTTGGCACGTCCACGAATTTATTCACAGTCCAGATAGATTGTCTGACCCACTTGTCAGAAAAGATGGCAGGCTTGTTCCTGTTTCCTGGAATGAGGCCCTTGACGTAGCTGCGGCTGGCCTCAAAGGTGTTAAAGAACGGTATGGACCTGATCGTATAGGTGTTCTTTCTTCAGCAAAATGTAGCAATGAAGAAAATTATATACTCCAGAAATTCACCCGAGCAGTTTTAGGCACCAACAATATAGATCACTGCGCTCGCCTCTGACATGCACCGACTGTGGCAGGTCTTGCCACAACATTTGGCAGTGGTGCCATGACTAATTCTATCAATGAGCTTGACCATGCTCAGGTGGTGCTTGTGTCTGGTTCCAATACCACTGAAGCACATCCCCAGGTGGCGCGCCGTATTTATGGTTGCGTGGACCGTGGTGCAAAATTGATCGTTATAGATCCCAGGCGTACCAAGATTGCCCGTTATGCAGATCTTCATCTTCAGTTGCGACCTGGAACCGATATTCCTCTCTTAAATGGCATCATGCGCAGTATCATCGATGAAAATTTGGTGGATGATCTTTTTATTGAGATGCGCACGGAAAATTTCTTTGCCATGCGGGACATGCTTCTCCAGATTGATCTTGATCAGGTGGCAGCCACCACTAATGTTTCTAAATGTATGATTCGTCAGGCTGCACGCATCTATGCTCAGGCACAACGTTCTGTGATCTGCTATTGCTTAGGCGTTACTCAGCATATTTGCGGCACCAGTAATGTTCAGTCTTACGCAAACCTGGCAATGCTAACAGGGCATGTGGAACAGGAATTTACGGGGGTGGATCCGCTGCGCGGTCAGAATAATGTCCAGGGAGCCTGCGATATGGCGGCTTTGCCAAATGTTTTGCCTGGATATCAATCTTTAGATGATCCGGGTGTGCGTAACAAATTTAAGCAATCGTGGGGAGTAGAACTTCCTAAAACACAAGGAGTTACTCTGTTGGATATGACCCATGGTGGTTCTGTCTGGAGTGAGGGCTTTGAGCAATTACCTGAGCCGATCCGGGCCATGTATATTATGGGGGAAAACCCCATGCTCAGTGATCCAGGAATTAAACATGTGGAAGCAACCTTACGGGACCTTGATTTTCTTGTTGTTGCCGATATTTTTCTCACTGAAACAGCAGTTCTTGCAGATGTAGTGTTCCCTGCTGCCTCCTTTGCTGAAAAAATAGGTACTGTAACAAATTCAGAGCGCAGGGTTCAGCTCATGAACCAGGCAATCACTCCGGTTGGTAATTCCCGGACTGATGATAAAATTATCGCAGGTATTGCCAGTCGTTTTGGCTATGATATGGAATATGAATCCAGTGCTGAGATCATGGAGGAAATATGCCTCCTCACCCCATTATATGGTGGCATGTATCATGATCGTCTCAAGGGATCATGGGGCTTGCAGTGGCCTTGTAGTGACAGGACCCATGATGGCACCCAGTATTTACATAAATACAGTTTTACCAGAGGACGTGGGCGTTTTGAACCTGGGGATCACGTTGAACCTGCAGAGCCACTGAGTGAAGAGTATCCATTTCTGCTTATAACAGGTCGTGCCTATCATCACTATCATACAGGAACCATGACGAGAAGAAGCCATACCTTGGTTCGTGAACATGATCGACCCTATATTGATATGCATCCAGAAGATGGCAAGAGACTGGGGCTTCAAAGAGGTGATATGGTGCAGGTTGATTCCCGTCGGGGAACATGTAACTTTACGGTGAAGCTGACAGATCAAATGGCGCCGGGTGAACTGTATTGCGATTTTCATTTTCATGAGGCTCCTGTAAACACCTTGACCATCAGTTGCAGTGACCCGGTTGCACGCTGTCCTGAGTTCAAAATCTGTGCTGTTAAAGCAGAAAAGGTCGCATTATGACAGGAAGATATTTACTGGCAAAAGACCACCTGGTGCCGCTATTGCGAAAAATCGCCAAAAGTAACCGATTGGTAGCCCCAGTCTTAAATGAATATGGTGATACGCTTTTTTCACACATAACTGATTTGGACAGTGCAGCCATAGATCTGGCACATCAGCCACAGAACTCACTGAAAAGTTTTTTCTTTCCTCAAACAGAAAAACTCTCCACCTACCTTGTTGAAAAAAGTCCTAAAACAGGAAATGTGCGTTATAATTTCTATCCTCACACCGTAGAAAATCAGCCAACAGCTTATGTTGGTGTGCGCTCCTGCGATATGTTTGCAGTTATGTATACGGATATGACTTTTCTCCACAATGGAGAGCGGGACAACTATTATCAAAAAAGACGAGACAACGCTTTTTTCATTACCCTTGCCTGTAACCATCCCTTCCCAAATTGTTTTTGTAACGCCACTCGTTCCGGTCCTTTTCTAGAGCTTGGTTATGACCTGCAGTTGACAGATTTGGGGGACCGGTATTTTGTAGAAACAGGCAGGTCTCGGGGTATGAAAATTGTTGAGCAGATGGGCCAGTTTTTCAAACCTGCAAGTGAGGCTGATAGAAGAGAACAGTTTCAGCTCGCTTTGGAAGCCCGTGGGTTATTCCAGAGAAATGTCCATGTCGAGCTGGCCTCAAAAATCCTGCAGGAACAGGATGAGCCCGTTGGTATAATTAGTGAATTATCTTCGCGCTGCCAGGATTGCGCCGGCTGTGCCTATGTCTGCCCGACCTGTACCTGCTTCAATATAGCAGACCTGCCTCTGGATGAGGAGAGCGGGGAGCGAATACGCTCCTGGGATGCCTGCACCTTTGCCGGATTTAGCAAGATGGCCGGGGATCATAACCCTGTTCAATGTGAAAGCCAAAGGGTGCGAAAACGTTTTCTCCATAAGCTCTTACATGATGTTGCCAAACATGGACGGCCAAGCTGTGTAGGTTGTGGACGTTGTGTGGACATCTGCTTTGGCGGAGTAGATATTATTTCATTTGTTGACAGGGTCGTGAAGACAATAGATCACTGCAGGGACGTGGACTGATGGCTGGCATAGAATTTCAAAAGCAGGAAAGACAGAATAAACATCAGGTCGGACCATTCAGACAGGAAAATATTTATCTGCCTCACCCGGCAATTATTCGGGAAATTATTACAGAAAATGAGACTGTAAGTACCTTTGTCCTTGAATTTGAGGATGCGCTTTACCGTCAGGAATTCACGTATAAGCCCGGTCAGTTTCTCATGGTCTCAATTCCTCACCAGGGAGAAGCACCCATATCGATTTCCTCTGCTTCTGCTTTGACCACCACCTTTGCTTTGACTGTACGTAAAGCAGGTAAGTTAACTGGTGCCATGCATGGCTTGAGTATGGGTGATGTTGTTGGTATCAGGGGGCCATATGGTCGTCCATTTCCCATGGGTGACCTTGAAGGGAAAAACCTTGTTTTTGTCGCAGGCGGTATCGGCATGGCTCCGCTTCATTCGGCTCTCTTTTCCTGTCTGGAGCATCGTCAAAAGTATGGAGCCATAACTGTTCTTTATGGAAGCCGAAATCCAGACGAGATTTGTTTTTCAGAGGAAATGAAGTCCTTTGAACAGGATGAAAACGTAAAGTGTCTGCTTACTGTTGATGAGGCTGGAGACAATTGGCAGGGGCATGTTGGTCTTGTTACCGAGCTCCTTGACATGATCTCCATTGATCCCGGGACAAGCAAGGCTCTTGTTTGCGGGCCAGGCATTATGATCAGGTTTGTTATTGCCAGGCTTGAGTCTCTCGGAATGCAGGCACCAGATATAATTACAACCTTGGAAAGACATATGAAGTGTGGGGTTGGAATTTGTGGTCACTGTCATTTTGATGAAAAGTTAATTTGTAGTGATGGCCCTGTTTTTACCAGAGATGAGTTAACGAACCTGGAGAACATATGAATCTTCCCAATCGTTGTCTTGTTACATTTGAGCCTTCAGGCAGGCAGGTTCATCTGGCCCGTGGTGAAATGGTTATCCGGGCAGCACGAGAAGCAGGCTTGCACATCAATTCTTCCTGTGGTGGTACAGGTGTTTGTGGAAAGTGCCGCGTAGAAATCCTTGCAGGCAATGTTGATGGGGGGGTCAGCGAAAAAATACCTGAAGCAGATAGTCGGCAGGGTATCAGGCAGGCCTGCACCGCAGTGGTTCAGTCAGATGTGACCATCCGTTTATTGGACTCTTCATCCCTGAAATCAGGGCAGCTTGGTACGGAGGTACCTCGCCGAAATCGCGCTTCTATACACCAGTATGACATTACAGAATTGCAGGAAGAGGGACTTTTTATTCCTCCTGTTGAAAAGTTTTATCTTGAGCTGCCCCGTCCTGATCATAGCGATCATCAGGCAGATGCAGGGCGTATTATCCGCTCAATGAAAGAACAGTACGGAGAGCGACATATCCATATAGGACTCAGTGTACTGCGTAATGTTAGAAGGACTTTACGTGAAGATGATTTCAGAATTACGGCTACCATTGCCAGGCCTGTAAATAAGGATGCTCGGGCCAGAATGATGCATGTACAAGCTGGAGACTGGTCAAATAGGAATTATGGTCTTGCTATCGATATTGGTACTACAACAGTGTATGGGCAGCTCATTGATAAGTTAACAGGAGATGTCATTTCTGAAGGCGGGTCATACAATAAACAGCTCAGTTATGGCGAAGATGTTATTTCAAGGATGATTTATGCTGAAAAGCCAACTGGCCTGGATCTCATGCACGAACTTGTCTGCGAAAGTATAAATACCATAATTAAAGATCTGCTTCGCGATCAACCCATTTCCATTGACGAGATCACTTCAGTTACCCTGGCAGGTAATACTGCTATGACTCACCTGTTCCTGGAGCTTGAGCCTCATAACATCCGCCGCAGCCCTTATGTCCCTGTCTCTACCTTTTTTCCGCCGCTCAGGGCAAATGATATTGGTCTGTGTTTGTCTGAACACGCCATGGCTCTCCTTTTTCCTGCTGTGTCCAGTTATGTCGGGGGTGATATCGTTGCAGGTGTCATGGGGTCTGGCATGTACAGAACAAGCAAGCTCACTTTGTTCATTGATATAGGTACCAATGCCGAAATGGTTATTGGGAATCGTGATTGGCTGGCCTGTGCCGCCTGTTCTGCTGGTCCTGCCTTTGAAGGAGGAGGGATTGTAAATGGCATGCGTGCTGCTGCTGGTGCAATTGAGGATTTCAGTATTGATCCGTTCACCTTGGAACCCATGATTCTTACCATTGGCTCAAAGGCTCCCCTTGGTATTTGCGGTTCCGGACTGCTTATCATAATTGCGTCCCTCTTTGAATGTGGGGTGATTGATCAGAGCGGTCGATTCAACCAGGATCTTGATACTTGGCGTATTAGAGAGGGGCGCAGTGGGCATGAATTTGTTCTGGTGGAAGCAGCTGATACTGCAATCAAGCGAGATATCGTTCTGACTGAAGTGGATATAGATAACTTCATTCGGGCCAAAGGAGCTATATATGCAGGTATTCGAACTCTTTTGGGTGAAGTTGGCTTAACTGTCAATGATCTTGAACAGGTCATCCTGGCAGGTGGTTTTGGTTCCTATATTGATCTTGATAGTGCAATCACTGTCGGTTTGCTGCCGGATATGGAGCCTGAAAAAATATTGTATGTCGGTAATGGCTCGCTTCTGGGCTGCAGAATGAGTGAACTCTCCAATCATATTCGTAAAGATGTGGTTTCAACCATCATGCGTATGACCAGCTTTGAACTGTCTGAAGTTCCATCCTATAAGGACATGTATGTCGGCTCACTTTTTCTACCGCATACAAGTGCTTCCCTTTTTCCATCAGTGTTTAAGAGACGGGCTGCTTTTTTTGCTTCAAAAAATGGCTAGTGTCATGTCAAGCGACCAGTGACGTAATATTGTGAAGGGTTTTTGTTTTTCCGCAAGGCGCGGCTAAAAGCACATAGCAGTGTTATGTAACTGAAGCCGCAACAAAGCGGGAAGGCAAAAGAACAAACAAGATGCGTTAATTGGCGTTTGACATGACACTAGGAAGCGAAGTCGATAATAACATCACAGGCTAAGCACCGTATTCATTTCTTGTCTTATTGTACAAATATCATTATAGAGTTTTTTGAAATTGAGTCAGCAGGTTGTTTTTTCAATATTTTAACAGGTTAGGGTTAATATGAGTGTAACAGAACCAAATAAGATCATCTATTCAATGATCAAGGTAAGTAAATTCTTCGATAAAAAACCAATACTGAAAAATATTAATCTTTCATATTTTTATGGTGCCAAAATTGGTGTTCTTGGTCTGAACGGATCAGGTAAGAGTTCTCTTCTTCGCATCCTGGCTGGAGTTGATCAGGAATTTGAAGGGAAAACAAGTATCGCTCCTGGTTTTACCATTGGCTATCTTGAGCAGGAACCGCTTGTCGATGAAAGTAAAAGTGTACGTGAAATTGTTGAGCAGGGGGTCCAGGAAACAGTGGATCTGTTGGCTGAATTCAATGACATTAATATGCAGTTTGCCGAGCCAATGTCTGATGATGAGATGAACGCACTGCTTGAACGTCAGGCCAAAGTGCAGGAAAAACTTGATCATCTCGATGCCTGGGACCTTGATTCCCGTCTTGATATGGCAATGGATGCTCTTCGTTGTCCTCCACCTGAAAGTCCTGTTGATATTCTTTCCGGTGGTGAAAAAAGGCGAGTTGCCTTATGCCGGCTCCTGTTGCAAAAACCTGACATCCTCCTGCTGGATGAGCCGACAAACCATCTCGATGCTGAGACGGTTTCCTGGCTTGAAAAACATTTACAACATTATGAGGGAACAGTAATCGCTGTTACCCATGATCGCTATTTTCTTGATAATGTAGCTGGTTGGATACTTGAACTTGACCGTGGACACGGCATCCCCTGGAAGGGAAATTATTCTTCCTGGCTTGATCAGAAAAGAAAACGGCTGGCCGTTGAGGAGAAACAGGAAAGTGACCGTCAGAAGACCCTGCAGCGCGAACTGGAGTGGATTCAGATGTCCCCCAAAGGCAAACATGCCAAATCAAAAGCCAGGATTAAGACCTACGAGCAGCTTTTGGGACAGGAGGGAGAGAAGCGATCAAGGGATCTTGAAATTTTTATTCCACCTGGGCCACGCCTTGGTAAGGTTGTCATCCAGGCTGAGCATGTAAATAAAGCATATGGTGAGCGCTTGCTGGTTGAGGATATGACTTTTTCCCTGCCACCTGGTGGAATTATTGGTGTTGTCGGGCCAAATGGAGCTGGTAAGTCCACTCTTTTTAAAATGATTACTGATCAGGAGAAACCTGATAGTGGATCCATTCGCCTGGGTGAAACGGTGAGCCTTGCTTACGTGGATCAGTCACGTGATAGTTTGGATCCTGAGAAAACCATCTGGGAGGTTATTAGTGGAGGGCAGGATGTAATTCAGCTTGGAGCCCGTGAGATGAACTCCCGTGCCTATGTAGCCCGTTTTAATTTTTCAGGATCTGATCAACAGAAAAAAGTTGGTTTGCTCTCTGGTGGACAGCGTAACAGGGTGCACCTTGCTCAGATTCTAAAAGAGGGAGCAAATGTCATTTTACTTGATGAGCCGACCAATGATCTTGACGTTAACACCTTACGAGCGCTTGAAGAAGCTCTCGAAAATTTTGCAGGTTGTGCCGTTGTCATCAGTCATGATCGTTGGTTTTTGGACCGCATAGCCACCCATATTCTGGCCTTTGAAGGTGACAGCCAGGTCGTCTGGTTTGACGGAAATTATTCTGAATACGAAGCTGATCGGAAAAAACGTTTGGGCGTTGAGGCAGAGCAGCCCCATAGGATTAAATATAGACGATTAACCAGAGAGTAGGGACGTTGAGTGCTTTTTAGAAAAAAAATCATAGTATTTGCTTTTTCAATTCTGGCAAAAGGGTGTCTGAATGGTAATAAATTTCGCCTTTCCGGACAAAAACTCACGAAACGGAGGAAAGTATACGTGACAAGTTTTTAGTAATGATTATCGTTAATACATAATCACCTGGAACAAATAAAGATATAAAAAATATGTTCGAGTTTGTTTTCTGGTCCGTATATTGCTAGTAAAAATTAAGAGTATGTAGGGTTTTATGTACAATTTGTAAATCCTTTTCAGGGAAGAGGTGGAAAAATGATGACGGATTATAATAACAAAAGAAAGCATGAACGCGTTGAATTACGTGGTTTGATTGTTGATATTGCAGATGGTCACAGAGTATTTGACGGAATGATTGAAGATATTTCCGCTGGAGGATTCAAAATTACTCAGGTTCCAAGCAAATTTGACTTGATTCCTCGGAATTACGTTGCCGTCATTTCAGGGTATCGTAAGAATTTTAAAGTAATTATCCAGCCCTGTTGGACCAAGAAGGCGGATAATGAATATTACATGGAAATTGGTTTTAAGATTATTCAGCCTCCATGGGCTTGGGTTGAATTTATCCAGGATATGTTACCAGAAGATGAACAAACAGACGTCTGGGGTGCACACGCCTGATTAATATTTTATAATTCTCTGGTCTTTTTTGAAGGCTTGTTTTTGTAATTCATAAGTGTAACTCTGGTTACCTTTTGGTGCAGGAACAAGCCTATTTTTTTCTGTTAGCATTTTCTCTTTTCCCTCTTTTCATTTTTCAAGAAAAAATCCACAGCAGAGCTTGTCAAAGAAAAGCGAAATGCTTAACATAATGACCTGTATTTTACTTCCAATGAACTTGCAGGGCAGAATTTAAGTGCGTCAAGTGTTTACTTGGTTCTCTCGTACTGATACCAAATCATATTATAGATAGAGTTTTGGCCTCGCAGGGTTTTTTACATGAAAGTCCTGATAAGGAGCAGATGGAATGATAAAGGTAGAGAATTTAACAAGAAAATACGGTGATTTCCTGGCCGTGGATCAGGTTTCCTTTTCTATCGGACAGGGTGAAATTGTTGGCTTGCTGGGTCATAACGGTGCGGGCAAAACAACAATTATGAAAATGTTGACCGGTTTTTTAGAGCCAACTGCCGGTATCATTAGAATTGATGACCAGTTCATTGAAAATGACCTCCTGGGTATCCAGAAAAAGATTGGATATCTGCCGGAGAACTGTCCTCTGTATTCAGATATGACGGTCATCGATTATCTCGATTATTGTGCCTCGCTCCATGGTATTGCTGAAAGTGAGCGCAATAGAAGCATCCGAGATGCCATAGGAAAAACAGAACTCGAGTCAAAGGCTACACAACTGATTTCCACCCTGTCTCGAGGGTATCGTCAGAGAGTCGGTGTCGCTCAGGCCATTTTACATAATCCCAAAATTCTTATTCTTGATGAACCCACAAACGGCCTGGATCCTACCCAGATTCAGCACATGCGTTCTCTTATAAAAAAGTTGTCCAGTTCAGCAACTGTCATCGTTTCAACCCATATTTTGCATGAGGTTCAAGCTTTCTGTGATCGGGTCATCATAATTCGCAATGGACGTAAAGCAATGGATGAAAGGTTGGATCAACTGCAGGCTGAAAGCAGACTTCTTCTAACAACTGATGCTGCAGAGGGTACGGTCAAACCCGTAATGACCAGTATCGGAGGAGTGCTGCTCCTGGAAGTGACCCAGTCCGGTCCACAGGAAAATCATTATGCGCTGACTCTGGACTCAGATTCTGATAAAAGGGAAACTGCTTCGCAGGTGGCAGAGGCGACACTGTCAAGAGGTTGGAAATTGTATCAATTGCAGCCCGAGCTTCGAGATCTGGAAACTATTTTTGCTGAAATTTCCAGTGTCCATGGGGAGGTGTCTGTATGAACCTGCTATTTCGAGTGGCGCGCAAGGAATTTTCGGCCTTTTTTGCATCTCCTGCCGCCTTTATTTTTTTAGGGGCGTTTTTAGCTGTCACCCTTTTTGTTTTTTTCTGGGTGGACACTTTTTTTGCCAGAAACTTGGCCGATGTTCGCTCTCTGTTTAGTTGGATGCCTGTTTTGCTAATCTTTTTATCATCAGTCATTACAATGCGGTCCTGGGCTGAGGAAAGACGAGCAGGGACGCTGGAATATCTTCTGACTTCTCCTGTAAGGCCAGTGGTGCTTGTCTCTGGTAAATTTGTCGCCTGCCTTGCCTTGGTAATGCTGGCACTGCTTCTTACCTTGCCATTACCCATAACCGTTTCCTTTATAGGACCTCTGGACTGGGGACCTGTCATTGGCGGCTATGTCGCCACAATATTTTTGGCAGCAGCCTATATTGCCATTGGTCTTTTTGCCAGTACCAGGTCTGAAAATCAGATTGTCAGCCTCATTACCGCTGTGCTCATCAGTACTTTCTTTTATTTGCTTGGATCTGATATTCTTACCGGTCTGTTTGGAGGAAAGAGCGGAGAGTTCCTTAAGTTGATCGGTACTGGATCGAGGTTTGAATCTATTACGCGAGGAGTGATCGATCTGCGTGATCTGTATTACTATGTAGCCATTGTTGGTGTGTTTCTCTCTTTGAATGTGTATTGCCTGGAGCGCCTGCGCTGGGCAGGGAATAAAGGCAGGGCGGTACATCATCGCTGGTCGCTGCTAACACTGTTACTGGTAATGAATCTGCTTGGGGCAAACATATGGCTTTCCACCATAAATACCCTGCGGGTGGACCTGACCCAGGGATCAATTTATTCCATATCGGATGCAACCCGAAATTATCTCGGCCAGCTGAGAGAGCCACTTTTAATTCGCGGTTATTTCAGTGCTCAGACCCATCCTCTGCTTGCACCACTGGTGCCAAGACTTCGTGATTTGATCAAAGAATATGAAGTGGCAGGCGAGGGCAAAGTTCGGGTAGAGTTCATCGATCCTCTGCAAAATCCCGAGTTGGAAAAAGAAGCTGGACAGAAATATGGAATACGACCTGTTCCTTTTGAAACAACATCCAAGTATCAGGCTTCGGTTACCAACTCATATTTTAATATATTAATTCAATATGGTGACCAGTTTGAAATACTTGGATTCAGAGAACTCATAGAAATTAAGGCTGAGCGAGAGACAGATCTTGATGTGGATTTACGTAATCCTGAATACGATCTGACCAGAGCTATTAAAAAGGTTCTTTACAGCTATCAGGGGTCTGGTGATTTGTTGACCAATATTTCCCAGCCTGTGCAGTTTAAGGGTTTCATTTCACCTGATGAGAAGCTCCCCGAAGTACTCGTCCTATTAAAAAAATCACTTTCAACCGTGCTGAAGAGTCTGGAGGAGAAAAGTAAAGGCAAGATTGTTGCGGAATTATTTGATCCAGACAGCAGTGACGGTGAGCTTGGCCGGAAGCTGGAAGAACAGTTTGGCTTTCAGCCAATGACTGCCTCGCTCCTTGATACCAATACCTTCTGGTTTTATATGCTTATGGAAAGCGGTGACCAGTTGGTGCAGGTGCCTTTGCCTGAAAGCTTGACCGGGGAGGAACTTGAGCGTTCAATCAATGCCGCACTGAAACGTTTCTCAAGTGGATTTTTGAAAACGGTGGCCCTGCATTTACCAGAAGCAGCTCCGCCAATGCCGCAGTTTGGGGTACCGGGAGATGAGAAAAGTTTTAACTGGCTTCAGGACACTTTAAGTCAGGAGCATACCATTACTGCGACAGATTTACTGCAGGGACAGGTGCCTGCGGATGCAGATTTATTAGTGGTGGTTTCTCCGGAAAATTTAGAGCTCAAACAATTATTTGCCATTGATCAATTCCTGATGCAGGGTGGGACAGTGCTGATTGGTACATCACCAATAGATATGTCCTTTCGCGGCTCACTCGGCGCCACTAAGCATGTATCAGGGCTTGAGGATTGGCTTTCGCATCATGGACTCATTATTGAAAATGAGTTGGTCCTTGATATGCAGAATAGTGCCTTCCCTGTACCTGTGGAGCGAGATGTCGGTGGTTTTGTTATCCAGGAAACAACCATGGTCAATTATCCATATTTCGTTGATATTCGAAGTGATGGCATGGCTGGGGAGAGTGGTTTAACGGCCGGTATTACCCAGGTCAGTATGACGTGGCCTTCACCGATCAGTATTGATCAGGAAAAAAACAGGGATCGCCTTGTAACCAGACTTCTTGAGAGTTCGCAAGAGTCGTGGTCTTCTGAGTCACTGGAACTGCAGCCCAATTTTGAAAAA
>CAMYOP010000016.1 GCA_947260045.1 uncultured Desulfobulbaceae bacterium | reverse complement strand
ATCGGGCCATTCCTCCAACCTCTGTCTGAACCCACAAACGTTTTTGCATTGACTCCATGGTTTGGACAATCAATGGATCATCGGCTTCAAACATGCCGAAATACCACAGACCTATCAGTGAGGCATCCATGACCGAATCCTGGACCAATTCATTATCAGTAAGTGAGAGCATACGAACAAATGATTTGTCTTGTTCGTTCCAGAAATATTCTTTTGTTGCCGCCTTGATTTTTTTGGCAACAAGGCGATAGCGGACAGCAAGATTCTGCTCGCCAAAAGACTCGGCAAAACGCGCTCCAGCTTGAAGTCCAGCCCATACAGCTGCAACTGTCCAGGCATGAATTCCGCAACGTTCTTCCCACAAGTCCCATGAAGGCTCTGGAAGACCACTTTTCACCTCGATATAAGAACACATCCATTCAGAAGCTCTGATCACAAGTCCCCTATAGTGATGCTTAATAAATTCTATGTCCCTGAACTCATCAAAATGTTGCCAAAGTGCCCAGAGGACAAGGGCAGTTTCATCTTCCTGGATGGGGAGACGCTTTTCCCCATTCATAAGCCATCCATGCCAGGAAGAAGCAAGTGAGCCATCAGGGGTGTATTTGTGGAGTAGGAATCCTTCATCGGTCATGGCTGTGTGGCAAAAATCAAAAAATCGTCTGGAAATCTCAGAGTATCCTGCATGAATAAGGGTGTTGGCAACCAAGGCTCCGTCTCTTGGCCACATATAGGAGTAGGTGTCACGGTTGAACATGGCAATATCGAAGTCGTTGGCTGCGATTATAGCACCATGGTTATCTATTTGACTCCTGAGGATAAGCAGGCTGCGCCTGTATTGAATGCTGATGTCAGAGGAGAGCTTGCTGCAGTCAGTTTGATCTTTTGTTACCCACAAGCGCCAGTAATCAGTTGTTCGATGCAAAAAAACGCCAGGACCCTTGTTCAAGACAGATTTATAAATTCGGGTAACCTCTTTATAATCTTTGCCCACAACCATTGCATACCAGCCTGATTTTTTCCCAAGTGCTTCCACCTTGAGATGCAAGCCTATAACAGAATCAATGCTCCCCTGGGCCACAGAGTTGCCTGAAAGATTACCATCCTCTGCATCTCGCCAGGAACCTTCATGTTCCCTGACTTCTTTTAAGCCGACAGCCCATTGATCAATTTCAGAACGCCAGGAATCCTGCCAGCCTTGTATACAGCCGAGCATGAACCAGCATTTCCCCTTATAGTGGAAAATAGTTTTCCATTCGGGTTCATAGTAGGCAGAGTCACCGACATTGGTGCCGTTTATTGAAAGGTCATGGCAGAAAAAAAGTCTGCATGATTTTTCAGTCGAAGTCAGGTTTTCCAGAGTAATCTGTCTGATCAACAGGTTTTCATGGAAATCGACCCCGTCACGAAACAGCAGTTTTATACCAAGTTCCGGGTGTTTTAAAGAGGTTTCAGTGGTGAGTGAATTATAGCTATAGCGCAGATTTCTCTGCCAGACATCACCGTCAAGCCAGCTGAATTTGCCGTCCACCCAGATACCCATGCGGCAAACTTTTCCGCTGGTATGGTTTTCCTGTCCGACATGGGGCCAGTAGATGTCACGGATCTGGTATGACTTATCGAAATTGATTAATAGTGAGCCGTTTCCTATGGGAAGATCACGGGGCAAGGAATACCTCCTTTCTCAAATAAAATTAGAAATCAACGTACCCAATACATTTTGAATATTTTAAATATCAACAATCTCGTCAAAGAGTTCCATTTCTGTATTTATTTTTTCGGTATTGCCAATGGTAGCAAGATAAGAATTATCTATTAAGTTTTGAAATGCAGGAGCGAATTTTTTCAAGTCAGCAAGGCATGTGCTTTTAATGGCATCCACACAGCGCTGTTTGTATTCTGGTGTAATTCCTGAGAGGTATTCGTTTCTTGCTGTGGCACCTTTTGCGGCAGGACCATGGTGGGGATCGAATTTACCATACGCCCCGATGATGAGTTGTTGCAGTGCCTGGTCTGAAAGAGTGAGTTCACTGATACTTTGAGCAATGGAATTAAAGGTCTCATAAGTCTTTCTGATTTGTGGATCTCTGTAGCTGACCAGGGCAAAATTGCCGGAGATGTTGTTAAACTGGATAAAACAGCCATACGCCCCACCAATCTGTCTGACAGTGTTCCAGAGGAAATCCCGCGAAAGCCAAGTTTTAAGAACATCGAAATGACCGTTATAACTGTCGTGGTCCATGAGATTGCAACCCTGGACATTATAGACAACCTCTGCAGAGCTCGTAAAGGCCTGATTGCGAACAAATGTCTCAAACTGAGGAGGACCATGGGAGAGTTCGGTTCCCTCGAGACTGTCAATAATCAGCCCGCTCTTATTTTCAAAACGAGCGATGTCTTTTTCGGTTGAAGTGATGGAGATTGTCAGGCCATTACGGTGAAAGACACTTCTCTTAATTTCTTCGCAAATTTGCAAAAAGCGTTCTTCAAGGGAGTCATACTGTTGTGCTAAATTTTTAAGTACCTGATATGAAGTAACTCCACTCACATATTCATTGTACATGCCTGCCAGGCCTAGGTTTGCAAAAACTCTGGAAGAGGCAAGACCATACCCTTCACTTTGGACGGAGTGTTCGGCCCAGGCATATTCCCTCTGGACTATTTCCCGTATATGTTGTCTGTCACTAAAACTCACCGAGGAAAATATCTCTGCAGCAAGTTCCATGGCGCTGTCAAGGTAGCCGGAAAGTGATTTGAGGTGAAACCAGAGCAGGGGGCGCGGATTCTTGGGATCACTCACATGAAGGTGGGTGTTGAAGGAGTGACTGAATCCACCTGTGCATATATTGAGTGCTTTGGCAAAGGCCATAAAATCTTTATCTTTTGTGCCGATTTCAGTGACAATGGATGCAAATAAGTCGAGATAGCTTAACTGTTCGGCGGAGAGACCTGAACAGTTAAAACCGAAATCCATGTATGAAATTGAATTTGTTGGCAGGTTGTTCACAAGAAATGGTCTGCCGCCAAGCTCTCGTGCCTCTACCGCATGAAAATTAAGAGGTCTGGTTAAATCAGCAATAGTCAGATGAGGAAGCTGTTTTAACTCTTCATCGCTATTGGGCTTTTGTTGGAGCTCGAGTAAGTCATTTGTATGAGTGATCAGTGTTTCAATGGCAGTATCATCCAGACTGTTTTCATAATCAGCCAGCTGTTTTTGTTCAGCCTGCAGAGTCTCTATAATTTTGTTGGGATCTGGACGGAGCGTAACCGTAACAGCTGATGGATTATTGAGGAGAAAATCCTGGATCAGTCGCTCAAAATAATTGTCTTCCAGTGCTTCTTTTCGTATCTGGGCGAAAAGCTCATCCACACAAAGACTGCCAAACGGGTCTCCGCCATGTTTGAGCAAGGGCATAGCCTTGCCGATAAGATCCAGACCACGCTGGGCTTTTATCATCTCTTCTCGAGCAGAGAACTCAAATTTGTTGAGCTCTGATAAGACAAGGTCACGATCCAGGGTTTGTTCAACGATTTCTTGCAGGGTTTGTTCAAAAAGTTTCTGGAAATTATCACGAAAATGGGGCTCACTGCCCACCATATAGGTCATCATAAAGGTTTTGAAACAGGAGTTTGGCAGAAAAAGTCCGCCAAAGTCTTTACAGTAACCAGATTCCATAATTTTTTTCTTGAGTGGTGAAGCATCGGAATTATACAAAATATTTGAAATGATTTTATAGGCTGTATTGCGCTTTACCTCTAACACGGTACCGATGGTGGAGCAGACAACATGGAAGGTTTTACCGTCAAGGTCACTTCCTGGCTGGACGCCGTAGGTATCATCTATATACAGATGTTCGTTGACTTCACTACCCTGTTTCAGTGGAATTTTCTCGCCGCCATTTTTATAGGATGCCAGAAAACGTTCCTGGAGAAAAGCCAGTTCCTCAGAAAGGGGAGCATTCCCATAGAAAAAGATAGTTGCATTTGACGGATGATAATGTTTGTGATGGAACTCGACAAATTTTTCGTAGCTAAGTTCTGGAATATTTTTCGGATCACCGCCTGACTCGTGCACATAGGTGGAGTCTGGCATAAGCTCTTTGAAGACATGATGGAATATTGAGCGGAAGGGGTCGGAGAATGCGCCCTTCATTTCATTGAAAACAACACCCTGGAATTGGGTTGGTTGATCTTTTTCTTCTTTGTGATAGTGCCAACCCTCCTGCTCAAAGGTATCGCGAAGGATGAGCGGATTTAAGGTAACATCGCAGTAGACATCTAAAATGTTAAAATATTCTTTCATGTTACGGGTGGCAAATGGATACCAGGTAACATCTGATCCTGTCATGGCATTGAGAAAGGTCATGAGTCCGCCTTTATTGATTTCTCCAAAAACATCGCGGACAGGATATTTTTTGGAACCCATAAGGACGCAATGCTCCAAAATATGGGCAACACCTGTTGAATCTTCAGGGACGGTCTGAAAAGCTACGGAAAACGTTTTATTCTCATCACTGTTTTTGATAGCAAATACAGGGGTGCCAAGCAGTTTATGCCTGAAAAGAAAAACTGTGGAGTTTATCTCCTGGACGGTTTCTTTTTTTTCAAGCGTAAAGCCGCTGTAGGTTTCACCCTGTTTGAAGTCTGTCATAAGCATGCACCAATATTAATAATGATTTGTAAAATAATTTGAAAGAATAGAAAGAGATTAATCCATTATGCTGATTTGTGTGAGTCTATAATTAAAGTAACAGGACCGCTATTGGTTAAAGTGACATCCATCATGGCCTGAAATATTCCCGTTGCTGTCTGTATACCTTTATCTTCAATCAAACTGATAAAGTGTTCGTAAAGCATTTTTGCCTGTTTGGGAGGGGCGGAGGAGGAATAGGATGGTCGTCTGCCTTTACGGCAGTCACCGAGTAGTGTAAATTGCGAAACAATGAGCATTCTGCCGCCAATATCTTGTAATGAATGATTCATGCGACCTTCATCATCATCAAAAATCCGTAAATGCACAATTTTATCTGCCAGCCAGGCGGCATCTTTCTCGTTGTCATCTTTATGTACTCCCAAAAGAATGAGCAGGCCACGGTCTATGGATCCAGTTTTTTGCTGGCCGACCTCAACTTTTGCCTCTGTCACCCGTTGAACAACTGCTCTCATAAATGGTGTCCCTTTTTCACAAATATTGAGAAATGTAGAACGAATAAACATCAGTTCCAATATAGCCCGTAGTGCAATCAGTGCTTTGAAAAAATGCTATTGAGGCAAAAAATATGTAAAAAATGTACACCCCATGGAATAATTAAGACATTTTTATAAAATATTTTAAAATTTATACCGAGTATTAATTGTCTAACACGACTAACATGCTCAAATTAATCACAAAGAGAAAAATATGAGATGGTCTTGTTTTTCTTGGGAGAGATGCTCCCTGTAACATGCTGTTTTTTTTATATTTTTCATTCACTTTGCAAGAGCTCTCGGGAACGGAAAATCATAATGGAGATTTGAATTTTCCATATCCTGAGGTAAGATTTAATTGCTAAGAGAGAGAAAATACTCAGTTTGCTGAGTAAAAAAAAAAAAAGTCGATTTTCTTTCCCTTTAAAAAAAAATATCAGTATGATATAGAATTATATCAGGTGTAAATTTCATAAATAGGAAAATCGCCAAAAAGAAGGAGAAGAGAAATGAAGAAAAAAGTGTTGAGCCTTTTGGCAATAGTTGCTTTTACTGCACCGTTGCTGATTGCTGGAGGTTGTGTAAAATCAGAACCTAAGTTGGGCGGAGCATATTATAAAGCTGTTCCCAAATCTGCTCATGAAACTGCATTCCCTCATGGTCATGCAGACTCTCGTGATCAGAACTGCATCTACGATGAGCGCGACGCAACATACTTCTGTCAGTATGATTGATCAGTAAGTCGTTTACACGTCTTGCTTAGTGGTTCTCAGGAACTGCTATCAACAACCGGGTTGTCCATGAGGCAATTCGGTTGTTTTTTTTATAATCCTTTTATTGCTTCACTTGTTCCACCCCCTACTTTCTCAACCAACCAATTACCCTCTTTTCCCCCTATTGAATTTTTTCTGATCAGATACTATTGAGCTAAAGTCCATATTTGTAATTACATTTGAGTTGGGCAGGCAAATTCAGTAAACTGTTTTATAGAGAATTCTTAGCCTTGTCATTGTAGTAGCTGAAAAAAACTAAGTACATTAACTTATGTTTTTAAGAAATTAATAACAGACTTGGTGTAAACAAAGATGCTGGAAAATGAGGTAAAACAGCTTTACCGTAGGTATAAGTCTGATCTGCGCCTTTTTTTTAAAGAACAGTTCAGTGATTATGATGAGGTCAAGACGGGCTTCAGAAGTGGAAATATCGTTACAGATGAAAAACTTCTGTTAAGTTATCTCCAAACCGCTTTTTTTGACGAGAAGATCTGTGAAATTCATCTGGGTAATCCTGATGATATTTATTTCTGCAGAGTTTGGGATCACGCGCCAGAGCAGGAAGGAGTTTTTGAAGACGGTGACGAAGAGTTTGCCGGACTGGAATATGAACCAGGCGATTATCTGGTAGAATTTGACAGGATCATTACAAGCCCTCTTGAACCAGGCCTTGGGAATTTTCGTATTGTTTCCAGCGAGCAAATCGTTATGCGTATTGCCACTACAACATTTGCTGTTGATCTTGGAACCTATTACAGGGAAAAAATTGATGTTGATGGCTTACCTATGCTCCAGTTGGATTTTCCGACCATCGGTGTAATTCAAAAGAGTGCAAGGGAATATAGGGTAAAGGTAATATCGTCCTACGATATTACAGTTCGCCTGGTAATTGGATCAAGCGAGGAGGCTTATGCAACTCGTCCCCTTGATGTAAGCATTCACGGAATGGCTATCGTCATTGAAAAAGAACACAGAGAGTCTCTTCAGATTGATTACAGATATAATGTTGAGATTGCAATTCCAAATGAAGATCCTATTAAAGTGACTTGCATAGTTCGTCATCTGTCTAAGGTTCGGGACAAGAAAAAGATAATGCATATGTGTGGATTGTCTTTTGTGCTTGATGATAAAGTGTTAGCCGCTCAACTTGAAAAACTTATTGCAACCCTGCAACGGGCACATCTGCAGGAGCTTTCAGAAAAATCGTATGAGCTTGGTATAGACCTGTTGTAACTGTTTGGAATTATTATAGGAGATCTTTTGTTTCTTGCTCTGTCAATAATCCCCAGATGCGTCCTTCTTTTTTCCCATAAAGCTCATAATGTTCCCGTGCCCCCCAAACGCCTTTTGGTCCACTTTTGCCAAAATATAAATCTTTCTGTACACCTGGATAGCGAAGCCAATATGCTTGAGCCAGCTCCTTTTCTTCTTTATAGCGTGGAGCTTTGGTGGTGAGTATTTTTTCGAGATATTGTTGTTCAAGAGCCTTTTGTTTATTTCCGACAGGACTTGCCAGAAAACCCGTAAACCAGAGTATGTAACTCAAAAGCAGGATCAGGCTGATAGCAATTTTTGTAATCATTTTTTTGCCTCAAGCTCAATCCACTGGCTCCAGGTATCACTATTTGCCATTTTTACCCGTACCCGAAAGGGACTGTGGGGAAGAAGATATTTTTCCCAGTGCTTTTTGCTTATCCGGCCAATATATTTCCTGGTACCAAAAACCTTTAGCTCTCCTTCAAAGAAATTATCTCGCGCTCCTGCCTGATAATGAAGAATGTATTGTGCATCTTTATTCCCGCTCCATTCAAGGACAAAGGGTCTGGCAAGATCTTCATAGGCATAAGCCGTATTCTTTTCAGGAAATATCCAGAAAGGGGCATGGGTTATTTTTTTTAAAAATGGAGGGTCATTGGGCCTGGATGGCCCTGTCACCTCTAAGGCGATCTGTTTTTTCAGTGCTCTTGTGAGCTGCGTTACCTTTTTAGGGTGAATAGATGCAATATTTTCTTTTTCATCCGGATCGCTGTCTATATTATACAGCCAAACGGTTTCTATATTTTTGCTCTGTTTCAGAAGTAATTTCCACGGTGGTTCCATATATCCATAAAGGAAGGCATCGCTATAGTGTAGATTCTTTTGGGCATAGTTTTTACTCACTGTCATTGCACTCCATGACAAGCTCTGGTCAGACAGACGCTCAGGAAAAAGATCTCTTCCTTTTAGAGGATAGTGAGGGTCAATATTTAGGATGGAGAACAGAGTGGGAATAATATCAATATGTGAGCTTGGCTGCCTCTGAACACTACCTCTCTTGTAACTGTTCTGTCTTTCTGGCAGCCAAATAAACAGAGGGATCCTAACATTTTTTTCAGACAGTTCATTCTTCTTACTTGCTGGTGTTTGAGCGAAGGTATCGCGTATATGCTGTCCATCTCCTTGATCAGCAGTGAGGATCAGGATAGTTTGCTGAAGGAGTCCAGATTTATTCAAAAATTCCCATAAACCCTGAAACCACTTATCAAAATTCTCAGCAGAACTGTTGTGCGGGTTGCTGGCAAAATGTTCCCAAAGAAAAAATGGCAGACCTTTTTTATGCTTCTGCGCCAGCCAAAATTGGAGGTCCAGCCCTGTAGCAGGAATCGTAAGTCCTGTGTTTTGAAAGCTGACAGATCGCATAAATTCCTGAAGACCTGCTACTGCATATCCCTTTTCCTCGAGTTGCTCCAATGGTAAAATATGGTTGGAATCTACAGACTGATCTTTGGAGTGAACACCACTTTCAAAAGGTGTGAGACCTGTCAGCAGGGAGACGATATTTGTTTCTGACTGACCGGAGATTGCTCGGTGGCCCTGAAATATGACTCCGCTTCTTGCAGCAGAAAACAGGTGAGGATAATTTGTGGCACTCAGCCGGTCATAGGAGACCCTTTCAGTCGTTATAAGGATAATATTGAGTCGTTTGCTTTTGTGCCAGGTCTTCACAAAATAGAAAGACAGGGCAGCAAAAAGACAAACACTGCAACTAATGAAAAGTAATCGTCGCCACATTGATAAGAGGAGGATAGAGAAGAATTAAAAAGGAAAGCCAGCTCATAAGTATTATCCCATGCCGATAGGGATGAGGGAATATGCGCTGATACACGGAGAAATATACCAGCATAGCGCAAAGCGGTAACATGGGCCAGATGGGAGCAGTCTCCAGGCGAAACGAGTGCATTGGCACCACAAAGGCAAGGAGGCTCATGCCAAGGAGAACAATATAAAGAACAGAAGCAAATGATTTTGACTTTATTGTATTATTAGTCTGTTCACTCGAAAAAAAATGACCCCCATGGCCAATAATAGTTCCTGCGGCAGCGGCCAGGCTGTTAACGCAGAGGTCAGTCAAGCCATAAGTCCTGGCTGGGTGCAATCCCTGTAACAGTTCATCATGTATACCCAAAAGAACAGTTGAGCCAAAGGTGAAAAAGCTAAGGTGATATCCGGTGAGACGATGACTGAGGACATATCGCAAAAATAGTGACAGGAGCAAATATTCTGCAACATGAATCCTCTTTACGGGATAGCGGCTATCTGGAACGATAAGGGCTAGTAAGCAGAGCAGGCTACCTCCAATTATCCAATACCAGCTAATCGATGTTTTTTGAATAGATCTGCAAATAGAGTCAACCAGGATAAAAAGAAGGATAATTAGAACCGCAATAGGCAGTACAATAATGAGAGATGGATGTAAGAGTGGGCTGAGCCATGCCCAGAGCATAAAGAGATGAACATAGAGTAAAATGATAAGGGCACAAGTACAGTAAAGGAAAAAAAGTTTGAGAGTATTCTTATTTTTACTGTTGGATGTTGTGCTTTGCATGGCGGTTGAAAGAAAAACTGTAATTTTAGAGATGGCAACAGCTGGCTTGGGTCGTTTGATCCTATGCTTGATTCGCCTAAACAATTCATTTGATATTACAATACATTAAAAAATAAGCAATTAGGGAAAGACTGGATCAGGATTGCTTCTCTGAAAAAACAACATTCTCTTCTTTCAAGGATTTATTGGGATTGATTTAAGTCAATGCAAATGGTGTATGATGCACTATAGAACTATTATTAACTAGTAAAAATAACACTAAGCTGATTCACAACGCAGGAGGAAGCTATGGAAATGATGCTATGGGATGAATATCTTGTCCAGGAGCATGAGATGATCGAACGGGCCATGGCGGTCCTGAAAGAACAGCTTCTGAAGCTGCAAGATGGTAATCAGGACAAGGTCAAAATGGAGCGGGCCATAGATTTTTTATTGGAATTTGGTGATAAAATTCATAATAAAAAAGAAGAAAATTATCTTTTTCCTCTCATGGAAAAACGTGGCATACCTGGTGAGAGTGGACCTTTGGGAGTTATGCTACTGGAGCACGATATGGAGCGTACGCTTCTTTCCCAGATGCTCATGCAGATAGGAGCCTTAAAGAGCGCAAGCGTGGATACTCGTCTGGAATTTCGCGATAAAGGACTGGAATATCTAAAAGTACGGGCAGAACACATCTGGAAGGAAAACGATGTACTCTATCCCATGGCTCGCAAGGTACTGCAAGAGGGAGATAATGAAAATCTTCTGCAAGCTTTCACGACAATCAATACAGAAACTTACGGACCCAAAGCCTGGGATCAATTCACTCAAATGGTTTTGGAGGTTGAAAAAACAGAGGAACGACGCAAAAAATTAATTGAAAGTCTTTCCTATAAGCAGCTTGACGCCCTCATGGAGTCAATGCCTTTTGAGGTCACCTTTGTTGATGCAAATGATACGGTTGCTTACTTTAATCGACTGGACAAAGAAAAGATTTTTCCCAGAACGCGCTCTGTGATTGGTCGCAAGGTAGAAAAATGCCATCCTGAACATTCAGTTGATACTGTAAGGAAAATTGTTGAGGGTTTTAAAAATAAAAGCCACGACAAGGCGGAATTCTGGATCGACTTTAAAGATGATAAGGTATTGATTCGCTATTTTCCATTGTACGATGATGATGGAGAATACATGGGAGTGCTTGAAGTCACTCAGACTATTGGTGCAATCCAGAAAATTGAGGGAAATAAACGCTTATTGGACTGGTAAAGTATAGGGGAGGTACTTATTCTTTAATTTAAAGAAGAGTCTTTTGAGAAAGATAAAAAAATGTGCACTAACTGAAAAGGGGGTGGAACCATGACGAACGCTATTTCGTGGGTAACAGACCTAAACATTGCAAAGGACATGGCAGAGAAAGGAAATATTCCAATCTTGCTGGATTTTTTCAATCCGGGTTGAATTGGTTGTCAACAGATGGATGCAGTTACGTATCCAGATCAAACGGTAGTAGATTTCTTCCAAGATCATGTCATTGGCTTACGTGTACCAGCGGACAATAAGCCCTTGTCTGATGATTTTAATGTGAAATGGACCCCAACCTTGGTTACTTTGAGTCCAGACGGCAAGGAGCATCATCGCTCTGTCGGTTTTCTTGAACCAAAGGAACTTTTAGCACGCTTGCTTCTGGGAGAAGGGAAATATTATTTTGACAACGATAAATTTCCTGATGCCTTAAATGCCCTGGAAAAAGTTATTGCCGACCATAGCGGTAGCGACGCGGTTCCCGAGGCAATTTTTTTAAGAGGTGTGAGTCAGTACAAAGGCAGTGGTGATCCAATGCCTTTAAAAGCCGCCTATGAGCTCCTGGAAAAAGATTATCCAGGGGGAGAGTGGACCAAACGAGCCTATCCATATCGTTTAATCGGGCAATAATAGTCTCTTGTTCATCAATACATTTCGGCCCATGACAAGATCATTTTGTCATGGGCCGTTTTTTTTATTTTGTATAGAGGGAATAGGGCTACCGTTTATGTAAATAGCTTCAAGATAGGCTAACTTTCCAGGAAGCTGGGTAGGGGTACCACGGCTTACCAGAAAATGAGCGGGCTTTTCTTTGGCAAGCATTCCAAGTGAGTCAATACCAAGTAGTTGCGCACCATTATAGGAGCCACATTGCATGGCTTCCAGGTGCGAATAACCTCCCTCCATGAGAAGTTTCATTTCTTCCACCAATGCCTCCCCGTGGAGAACGCCGTGGCAGCCAGCATCGGTTCCAGCGGCAATGGGGACTCCAAGTTCTCTCGCCAAAGAGACCTGCTTGAGCTGGCTTTCCACATTTCTGGCCGCTATTTTTCTCTCTGTGGAACTATTTATTCTGACATGGGTACATATGTTCATGGCAAAGAGAGTCGGAACCCAGGTAATTTGTTTTTCTGCCATATATTCCAGGTTTTCTCTACCCATGAAATAGCCATGTTCGATGGAATCGCAACCTGCTCTCAGCGCCATTTTTACAGGAACTCTCCCATTAGCGTGCACCATGACCTTACGCTTCTGCTTATGGGCAAGATTTATCAACTGTGTCATTTCAATCAGCTCAAATTGAGGTGGGGTTTCTCTTCCGTATTCACGTAAACTGTTGGGTCCGGAATTGATCAGTTTAACCTGGTCAATGGGGTCATCTTCTTTTGCATAGGCCTGATCAAGGGTTCTTCCTTCCTCTGGAGAGCGTCCAAGCATGCTGCCATAGCGGCCTTTTTGATGCCAGGCTTTCCCTGATGTTTTCAGGATGATCGGTAGATTATTCTCTTTGCGATGTATTTCTTCTTTATAACGAAGCACGTACCCATTTTTATCGCCTCCATCCCGGACAGCGAAGATGCCGTTGGCAAAGAGATAACGCAGGTGTCGGGAAATAAGCTTTTTCGCTACCGTGTAATCCGCAGCAAGTTGCTCTTTTCTTGCTACCGGGTCTACAGTGCTCGAAAGGGTGAGATGTACATGGCTGTCAACCAGAGGAGGAGATATGGTACAATGGGAGAGATCGGTCACAAGTTTTTGGTCTGGAGAATTTTCACTATCAAAACTATTTATACCGGAAATGACACCACCAATAATTGTGAGCAATATATTTTCCTGAACAGGTTCGCCACTACCATCTATGAGATAGCCAACATGAATATATTTTGGAGCACTCATTTCTCTGTCTATCCTCCTGGATTACATTGATAATTACTGGTTTCCACCGTACCATTTTCATTCTCTGTTTTCTAATTCTAAGGGGAATTTGGCTGAAAATAACACGAAGATAAGAGTTCGAACTCGTATTTGGGCAGGATGTATAGAGAGTATACGTTATTCATATTACAGAGGGGATGGCAAGAGAGGTAAAATAATGGTGTGATATGCGTGTTCCGTAATTAGTGTATATTACAGAAATGAGAAAATGAGCCTCATTTTTATATTGCTCGAAATGTTGTGTCCAAATTGTATTTTTTTTAGATGATGCTTCTCTTTGAAATGAAAGTTAGAGGAGGGGAAAATGGTACTGGAAAAGGGAGATATTTTGATTGAGGATATTGTTTTTGGACCTGAGGGAGGTGTGAAAGGGCATTGCCTTGTGCTTGATCAAAAGTCCCTGAAACAATACCTTTTGAAACGTGATGAAAGATTGCTAACAGCTGAAATTTCACTTGCCAGGCCAGGTGAGTCGGTAAGGATTATCTGTGTTAAAGATGTTGTTGAACCCTGGTGCAAGGTTTCTGGAGATAAAACAGGTGAGGGGCGCCACCATATTCTAAAAAACATTGCTGTTGTCACCTGTGGAAAAATTGTTGGTTTCCAGGAAGGTATAATAGACATGTCTGGCTCTGGTGCACTCTATTCACCTTTTTCCAAGACCTTGAATGTTGTGATAGATATTACGGTTGGAGCAGACATACCGCCGCACGAACATGAGGAAGCTGCCAGGGAAGCAGGTCTGGCAGCGGCCCAATTTATCGGCGAAACCTGTCGTGATGCTACACCTGATACAATTACACGCTTCCCTCCTGTAGAACCAGAGACCATTTCAGCTGACTTACCCAAAATTGTTTATGTCTACATGTTGCTTAGTCAGGGACTTCTCCATGATACCATTGTTTTTGGTCAGGATGCAAAACAGGGCTTACCATGTATCATGAAACCACAGGTGCTCATGGACGGTGGAATTGTTTCTGCTAATTGTGTCTCTGCCTGTGACAAAAATACAACTTACCATCACCAAAATAATCCAGTGATCCATGAACTCAATACACGTCATGGCAAAGATTTGAATTTTATTGGCGTAGTACTGACCAATGAGCTGGTCAGGCTGGCAGGGAAAGAGGCTTCCGCTGCTAAATCCATTGAGCTGGTCAAAGAACTCAATCCTGACGGAGTTCTTCTCTCAAAAGAAGGCTTTGGCAATCCAGATGCTGATCAGATGATGATCATCCGTGGTTTGGAAAAAGCAGGTATCAAAACCGTAGCCATTACTGATGAGTATGCAGGTGCAGATGGCTGTTCCCAGTCTCTGGCTGATGTCACCCCTGAAGCAGATGCCATGATCAGTGTGGGCAACGCCAATGAACGAATTGTGCTTCCACCCATGGATCGTATACTGGGGCCCGTTGAAGACCTTTCCTCTCTGGCTGGTGCATATCCCCAAAGTTTACGAGATGATGGTAGTCTTGAAATTGAATTGCAGGGAATTATTGGCTCAACCAATGAACTTGGCTTTCAAAGGCTTCGCTGCAGGGAGGTGTAAAATGGCTTCCAAAATCAAAGTGATCCATTGTTTGAATCAGTTTTTTGGCGGTCTTGGTGGTGAAGAGCAGGCACATGTTACGCCAAGGCTGGTTGAAGGGGCCAAGGGGCCGGGCATGTTGATGCAAAGCATTTTTCCAGAGGTGGAGATAATCGCCACGCTTATTTTTGGCGATAATTATGTGGCGCAGAAGACTGATGCTGCCGTGGAACAGGTGCTTGAACTGCTCGCTCCGCATTTTAATGACGCTGCAAAAGATCAGCAGGCACAGTTATTTGTTGCGGGTCCTGCTTTTAATGCTGGTCGTTACGGACTTGCCTGTGGAGCACTTTGCAAGGCAGTTTCAAAGCGCTATTTAATCCCTGTTGTGACTGCTATGTCAGAGCAAAATCCGGCAGCTGCTGAGTATCGTAGAGATGTGTATATAGCAGCAACCTCTGATGATGTTACTGGTATGGAGCAGGCAATTGGGCGCATGGTTCCACTTGGTATAAACTTGCTCCATGGTGAGAAAGTTTTACCTGAAACAGATCATTATATTGCCCGAGGTCAGAGGCGGAATTATTTTTCTTCTCAGTCTGGAGCAGAGCGAGCAGTGGATATGTTGCTCGCCAAAATTAGTGGCCAACCAGTGCTAAGCGAATATGCAATGCCTGTGTTTGATCGGGTGGAGCCAGCTCCAGCCATTAAAGATCTGGCAAGTGCAAGGCTGGGGCTGGTAACCTCCGGCGGCATAGTACCTCGCGGCAATCCTGACAGGATTGTCTCGGCAAATGCCCAGAACTTTGGCACTTATTCACTCAATACATTAGATACCTTGAGTAAGGAAACCCATCAGACAGCCCATGGTGGATATGACCCAACCTGTGCCAATGAAAATCCTAACAGGGTACTTCCCCTTGACGCGATCCGTGAGCTTGAGGCAGAAGGGGCCATAGGTTCTATCCATCCTTATTATTACGCAACTGTTGGTAACGCCACCTCGGTTGCCAATGCCAAACAATTTGGTGAAAGTATAGCGAAAAAATTACTGGCAGATGGAGTGCAGGCGGTTATTCTCACCTCAACATGAGGTACCTGTACTCGTTGCGGTGCAACGATGGTCAAAGAAATAGAGCGCGCTGGCATTACAGTTGTCCATGCCTGTTCAATTGTTCCTATTTCAAAAACAGTGGGCGCTAATCGCATTGTGCCAACCATTGCTATTCCTCATCCTTTTGGAGATCCAAACAAATCGCTGGCAGAGGAAAAAATCTTACGCAGGGAACTTGTAGAAAAAGCCTTATATGCGCTGACAACAGCAATAGAGAAACAAACTGTTTTTTAAATATCTAATCGGCCTGCTTGTTGGTCGAAAAATTCAGGCAGTGTGAACTTTTAACTCAGCTCACTTCTCTGCTCTCTCATGGTTGTTAGTATTGCGCTTTGTTCCTCCTCGTCGAGTTCGAGTTCATACATTCCCATGTTACTTTGCCAGATATTTTCCGGGATAGAGTCTTTGAGCTCAAGAATATGATAGGTCTTGATACCTAAGGCCAGCGCTGCTAATGGTCCGGCAAAACTTGGATCCCCTGAATGAAAGGTTTGCGCCATAATTTTTATGGTTGCAGGCTGATTGATACCAAGGATGACCAGTAAATTTTCAGGGTCATACTTTGCTGCCAGATTTTTGATCTCTTCCTGCACCGTCAGACCTACGGCACCAGCAGCAGTTCAGACAAAGCAGGCGGTGGCAGAGTAAACGATTTCAACCCCTGCCTCTTTGAGACAGGCACTTACTGTTTCACCTGAGATATCATCTCGTTCGCCAAATATTATAACTTTTTTATCTTGTAAGATGTTTTGTGAATCCATGATGTCCTCTAGAAGGTTAAGTGTTCGTTACACGCGTTATGGGTCCAGTTTTGGATTTTTTTCCAGGATAAAGGAGACACCATCGAGCAGATTGGTCATTCGGCTGAGAAAGAGGCTTGCCCTGGATAAAAACATGGCACGTTTAATTTCTCCACGCTTCATTGATTCGATGGCGTGCCCAATATAGGGTACCGCAGAGGGAATGTGGCCCTGGGTGGGAGCAAAACCTGGCATTCCCACCTGCTTAATCCATGCTGTCATGTTTTCTTTTTCAAGCTGCTTATCCATGACAGCCATTGCTGCGATTTTTCGGTAATTTTTTTGGGCCACATCGCCTGATCCGGCAAAGTCCATAATTTCAGGGTTCTGGAGTTCAAGAGCATATTTATCAACATCGCCAGTTTTTAGGTTCAGGTTTTCTAAAGGCTTTAAAAAATAATGGCGAAATACGGCTTCATCTGAAGTGCCTGCATTAATTGGTATCATACCAACACCACCAGGCTCAAGGCGGACAACGGGACTGATGCCATCATCTGCACTTATGAGAAAGGCCATTGAGGCCAGGCAATCGTCGAGTATTGGGATGTCTTGTTCCAGAAAGGCTTGAAATTTCATGCCTAGCTTGGCCAGTGAACCGCCTCCGACCACTACTACCTGTTTAAAAAGACCTGACTGAACCATTGTACAGGCTGTGATTATGGCCGATGCAGGTGCAGCACAAAAATTTTTAACATCCATACCAGCAGCATTCACACAGCCGCACATCTCACCAATGGCCTTGGCCATACCGCCACCGCCACGTTGGTAACGATCGCCACATGCCTCCTCGCCGCAGGTAATAATAAAATCTATCTGAGCTGCACTGATTTTTTCCCGTTTGAGAAGCCACTCAAGGGCAAGGGCACCAGAGGCCTTGGCACAGAGGTTTTCGAGTAGATCATGGGCAACAAGGTTTTCATCATCCCTGCCTTCAGCGCGTTGGTCACCATGGAAAGAGCCCCGCATGTCTCCTTTATGGGTGATTGGCAGGGACGCTTCGGCTTTTTCATCACTAATGGAATTCTCTGATACTATAGGTTTTTTTGCAAGTTCCTGAGCTCTGCTTGCAAAGAGATTGTGTCGTTCCAGAATTTTTTGCAGAGATGCTAACTGGGCAGCATCGACATCAAAGAGAGGCGGATTGAGCACATCTGCCAGTTTTAAAAGGGCAAAAAAGCTTTCCTGGTCAAGGATTTCACCAAATTTTTCTCTATTTCCGGACAGTGGTTCTACTGGTTTTGTGGGTGTTTGATACCAGGGGCGAGGAATCGCAGCCAGATCATCAGGCGAAAGAACACCGATAAAAACCTGGTTAGGCGGATAGGCGAGGGCATCACCAAATGAGCGTAAATGCTCTGTCACTTTTTGAATCAGCTCTGGGTTTTCGCCTA
>CAMYOP010000015.1 GCA_947260045.1 uncultured Desulfobulbaceae bacterium | reverse complement strand
TTTAAAAACCAGGGAGTGATTGTTGATGTTTTTGTACTGATTGTTCCCTGCATCTTTCTGAGTAAGTAAATCCTCCATACCAAGGCAAATGAACTCCGTGGATGTATCGGCATAAAGAATCTGGCCAGATACTGGCTTGATAATTTTTGTTTTTAGTTCCTCTGCCAGATTCAATATTTCAGCATAATTTTCCTTATCCGATGGAGTTGATGAGATATAGAGTCTCTTTGGTTTAAAATGTTTTAAAATAAAATTCATCCCATTGTAATGATCGCCATGGGGATGTGAGATTATAATATCATCTACCCACCAGAGGCGTTTTTTCCAAAGAAATGGTCCAATGACTCTTTCGCCAATATTAAAACTGTCAGAACCATGACCTCCTCCATCAAGCAGTATGGTTTTACCTTTGGGAAGGTGAATAAAGATGGAGCTTCCCTGGCCGATATCAAGAATTGAAACTTCTGTTTTGTCAGGTGCAGTATTGAGCCAAAGTCCTCTACTAAAGAAAAGCAGAAAGACAATGGAAGCACTTATTGCAGTAACTTGGCCCATGAATATTTTTTTTCGAAGTAGCCAGAGTCCAAGGAGAAGGTAATAGAGAAAAATTTCAAAAAAACTGGGGGTGATTGTCCAGATGGACGCAACAGGAAGCAAGCTTGCATATTGAGTAATTAAATCAGCAGCTTTTATCCCGATTCCGCCAATTTTGAGGAGAAAAATGGCTATTTCTGGCCAAAAGAAAGAAAATGGAATTGCTGCTAAGCCAAGAGGAAGTGCCCAGAAACAGAGAAATGGTTCAACCAGGAGTGTCGTTATAAAACCTATGGGTGAAAATCGGTTAAAATGGAGCAGGAGAAAGGGGAGAGTGCCCAAGGTGGCAGTGATTGAAATAAGGAGACCAACCTGAAGGTAACGGCCTGTTTTTGAGGGTAAAGAAGTTGAATTTATATGCTGCTTGAAAGGATCCTGCTCTGGCTGTATTTTTTTAAAGAGATGTGGTGCAACCAGCAAAATCATAAATACAGCAGAAAAAGAGAGCTGGAATGATACCGTATAGAGAGCAAGAGGTTTAAAGGTCAGGAGGATAATAGCCGCTATTGCAAAGATGTGAAAAAGATTTCGCTGACTTCTTAGCATCACAGCCACAATACAAAAGATAGCCATAAGTAGAGCCCTTAGTACTGGTGTTTGCATGCCAGCTATCAGAGCGTACCCGGTAAGTGGAAAAAGGGTCAGGAAAAGTGCCACAGTTGGTGCATGAATGAGTAGGAGCAATCTTTGAGATCTTTTTAATAAAAAGAGAAAAAGCGAAAAGCTCATCAGGCCAAGCAGACTCATGTGTACACCGGAAATAGCAAGTAAGTGCATGCAACCAGTTGCTTTAAACTGTTCTAGTATTTTCAGTGGTATATCTATGCGACTGCCAAGTAATATTGCTTTGTATAATGGAGCAGTATCCTTTGAAAGGTTTTGACTGAGGAAATTGGAAATGTTCTGGCGCAACTGTTCTGGAAAAAATCGGACTCGGCGATAGAAGGATTGATCATGTTCAATGACAGGTTCAATTTCTCTTAAAGAGCTTATCCAGCCGGTAACATGAATAGACCTGTCAGCCATATGGGTTACGTAATCAAAGGATCCAGGTGTCTTATAATTATAGGTCCTCTGTAAAGAAGCAATGACCATAAGGGTTTGGCCAGCCCTCATTGTAGTTGGTAATTCACCACCAACCGTCAGACGAACCATGCCGCTAGCTGGTTTAAGTGGAGTAGTTGAGGATATCTGGCCATTGTGAATCCGAATTGCATCAACTGTCAGGGTGAATCGTGTGTTTTTGCCATCATACTCCGGCATGGATTGAATTATTCCTGTTACTGTGGCTTTCTTTTTGACGTCAATATAATTATAGAGATGATTTGGGGCGGTCGGCGCTTGTAAATTATATCCTGTGTGACTGAAGCCGATGAGGAAAAATGTGAAAAAGGTTGCATAGAGTGCCCATTGTTTCTCAGAAAATACGAAATAATAAAAAGAGCATGCAGCACCGGTGATATAGAAAACAACAATTGCCAGGAGAGGGTTCAGCTGCAGGTAGCGATGCAAGGCCTGTACTTTTTCATCCATATTGCAGAGATTTTACTCCTTTTTTTTATCAGGCAGAGCTGGGATAAATTTTTCTATTTCATGCAAATGGGCAAGGGTAACACCCATATGATTTTTTATAAGTTTTGATGACCCTTCTGCCATTTTTTTATAATGGGTCGGATTGCTTAAAATGAAATCAATGGCCTTGAAAAGCTCTGTCTCATTTGAAATAGATTCTCCGCCTCCATATTGGACAAGTTCTTCAGCTATTTCCTTAAAATCCTCCATGTGCTGTCCGAAAAAAATGGGCAATGAACAAGAGGCAGGTTCTAAAGGGTTGTGGCCGCCTTGTGCTACAAGGCTTCCACCAATAAATGCAAAGTGCGCGAAGTGGTAGCATTTGCTGAGTTCACCCAGGGTATCAAGGAGCAGTATGTCAGATGTTCTGGTTTCTTCTGTTGATCGTTTCCCAGCAGTGAAGCCATGCTGCCTTGCAAGTTCTATCAGCTCATCAGCTCTATTGATGTTCCGTGGAGCAATGATGAGAAAAAGATTATTGTGCTTTAATAGTAATTGTTTATAAACGTTTAAAAGAATGTCCTCTTCACCCTTGTGAGTTGAACCACAGAGCCAGATACGTTTTTCTTGAGGTAAATGAAGGCTTCTTTTCAGTGCCTGGAGAGTTTCATCAAGATTACTGCGAGTTGTATCATATTTAAGGTTTCCTAATGTTTTCACATGTTCTGCTGGCACGCCAAGGTTTATCATGTTGCGCGCATCCTCTGAGGTTTGCATCGAAAGGAGAGAAAAGGAAGCAAATAATGGCTTGAAAAATAGACGAAAACGGCTGTAGGAATCAAAAGATTTTTTTGAGATACGCCCGTTGACGAGCATTGAAGGAATATGACGCGAGCGGAGGTTGAAAAGCCAGTTGGGCCAGAAATCTGTTTCAACCAAAATGAACAGGGAAGGTCGAATGGTTTTTACAAAGTGGCTCACTGTAAAGTAGAAATCAAGCGGACTATTTAATATAATATCAACATGTTCACGGATCTGTTCATCAGCTATTTTCAGACCAGATGAAGTCGAAACCGTAAAAACTATGAGGCTGTCCCGTCGTTTTTTACGAAGTGAACGAACCAGGGGCAGGGCAGAAGTAACTTCACCAACCGATAATGCATGAATCCAGACAGTTTGTTTCTCAGCTTGCTGTCCATGTATGGCTTTTAATTCATGTTTGAGTCCAATTCCAAGCCGCTTTAAGAGACGTCCTCTATTTTTTTTTCGGCGTACTAGCAGAAAGAGAAAAAATGGTAAGCTAAAGCAGAGAATTATTATTTGTAAAAAGTTATAGACGAGAATCATAGAGAAAGTATACCATGGCAGCTATTTGTTGTTTGTCTAGTGTATTGCGAAACTGTCACTAATTTCAACACCTAATAATACTATTATAAGAGGCAGGCCTCTTTTTAGAAGTGCTACCTGTCAGGCTCAGTGTATGAATCTTCTTCTGTTTGAAAATAGCGAAATGTCTGGCTCTCTTTTACATATTGGTGGCCGCAGGGCAAAACATGTATATGAAATTCTTGGCTGTCGCAGGGGGGATACCATACGTGTTGGCATACTAGATGGTTTGCAGGGAGTTGGTACTATAATAAATAATACCTCCACAGCTTTGGAGATGGAGGTATGTCTGCAGGATCAGGATCTTATAAAATCTGAAACAATACTCATCCTTGCTCTACCCAGGCCTATTATGCTGCAGAGGATTTTAAAACAGGCAACGGTGTTGGGAGTAAAAGCAATTCACCTTATCCGTTCTCAAAAAGTCGAGAAATCTTTTTTTCAATCACCTGTATTAAAAGATGACAAGATTAAAAGATTGCTCATAGAAGGGCTGGAGCAGGCCATGGACACGGTTTTGCCAGATGTTCAAATTCACAGGCGATTTAAACCGTTTATGGAAGATGTCTTGCCGCAATTGTCACAGCATAATTGTCTCATAGCCCATCCTGTTGGCAATAAAAAGCTCTTTGATCTGGTCAGCAAATCCCATGACCCTGATCCCTTGGTTCTAGCAATTGGACCTGAGGGAGGATGGAATGAATATGAGTTGGAGAAGTTTCACAAGGCAGGGTTTCAGGGCTTTTCAATGGGACCACGTATTCTTCATGTAGACACCGCTGTTGTTGCTCTTCTAGCCCAAATTAAACTCCTTCAGGATTTCTTCAAACGCTGAACCATTTTATCTGTTAGCAATGTTAACTCTGGAAGCTTCAAAAGGTATAAGCAGGCACCATAGAGAGCGCTGCCAAGCCCTATGAGCAAAAATACCGAAACCAGACGTTGAAAAAGCCCACCTTCAAGCCACTCTAAACAAAAATCTTTCGCATATAAAAGCATGACTGCCATGCAGGCTGTGGCAAGTAAGATTTTGATAATTCCCCAAAAAAGATACGATAAAGAGTATCCTTCAAGTTTACGGTGCAGCACTGCTCCTAAAAAGAGAAAATTAAGTACCATCGAGCAGGAAGTTGATAGCGCAATGGCTTTATGCTGAAACGAATCAATGGTCAGTAAAATGATGCAGATATTGGCGACAACTGCCAGAAAACTGCCAATGACTGGATATTTGGTGTCCCCAATTGCAAAAAAAACAGGAACCATGATTTTTACTGCAGAATAGGCGAAAAGACCAAGTGCATAAAAACTGAGTGCTTCGGCTGTACGAAGTGTATCCAGGTTTGTGAAGGCTCCTCGTTCAAAGATTAAACCAATGATAGAGTCAGATAATATAATTAATCCGGCAGAAGCAGGGATTGTAAGACTGCACACCATGATTAGAGATGAGGAAAAAGTCTGCTTCAGTCCTAAAATGTCTTTTTGGGCTGCCAGCTTGGCAAGTACAGGCATGGCCGCAATGGAAAAGGCAACGCCAAAGACTCCTATGGGCAACTGTACCAGACGAAAGGCATAGTTGAGCCAGGAGACAGATCCCTCAACACAGGAAGAGGCAAACCTGGTATTAATAAATATATTGAACTGGGTCGCGGACAACCCAATGGTTGCAGGCAGCATGAGCAGTAAAATGCGTCTCAGACCAGGATCTTTTAGGTTCAGGGAAGGATAAAATCTAAATCCTGTTCTCTTAAGTGTCGGCAGTTGCATGAGTAATTGGAGGCTGCCTCCAATGAGAGTGCCCCATGCCATTCCTGCAATGGCTGGTTGATCGAACTCTGGAAAGATGAAAGCAAGTGAAGTACCACCAATAATTGATCCAAGATTGAAAAAGCTTGAGGACAGGGCAGGGATAAAGAATTTCTTTTTAGTATTGAGGACTCCCATTACGACTGCGGATATGGCAATTATAATAAGAAATGGAAACATTATACGGGTTAATGTAGCTGTCAGGGCTATTTTACCTTCAACCTCCTCAAAACCGTCACTGTAAAAATGAACGAGTGGTTCTGAAAAATAGATACCAGCAAGGGTTATCAGGCTTAGGACAATTGCTAAAAATATAAGGATATTACTTGCCAGTTTCCATGTTTCCTCTTTTCCCTTTTTTGTATCATACTCGGTAAAAACGGTGACAAAAGCCGCAGACAGGGCTCCTTCTCCAAAAAGGTCCCGAAGCAGATTGGGAATCCGAAAAGCAACAACAAAGGCATCATAGGCGTTGCCAGCCCCAAATAATCCAGCAAAAACCTGTTCACGTATCAGCCCCAAAACTCGGCTGCACATAACAGCTGTGCTGACTGCTCCTGCCGACTTGGCAATCCCACCTGTTGACTTGCTTGCTTGCTTGGTCATATCCTAAAAAAATGAATATCTATTCAGTTTGTTATTGCTTGACTTGGTAATGATAATAAGAATATAAATAATTTCATTGCTGGTTTTCCAGTTTGGGAAAGGGTTACCATCCTTCTTTCAAAAGAGGAAGTTTTTTTGTTTATAAACTTAGGCTATTTCTTAGGGATATAAAGAGCTGGCAGAATCGTTAAATGGGCAAAGAAAAAAAGAGAACAAATTGAAAATTTGATAATACTGCGTAAGGATTATTTGTAAGAGCGTAGATTTCATAGTTGAGGTTACTTTTTAAAAAAAGATGTCCTCTGTAAATTGTTATTAGATACATAACAGCTGTTCACGAAAAACTGTTTTGTATCTATCGTTTATTGATTCATGCAATATGCGAGCAAACCTGCCTTGAGTATATAATTTCTTAACGGCATGGAATAGAGAAGAGAATTCATGCTCTTATTGTAACAATTCCAGCAGGGCATCATAACCAGGCGAACCGTTTATCGGAGGTAATATGCAGGACGTTAAAAACATCAGGAATACAGTTCTTCTCGGACACGGCAATAGTGGCAAGACGACGTTATCCGAAGCACTTCTTTATACAGCGGGCGCAACAAAAAGACTAGGTAAGGTAGATGACGGAACCACTGCACTGGATTACGAGCCAGAAGAAATTAAACGTAATGTCTCTATTAATGCCTCTTTTGGCCATTTTGTCTGGAAAAAGACAGATGTTTTTTTAACAGATACCCCTGGTGATGACAATTTTGTAAATGAATCTCAATTTGCCAGCCAGGTTGCAGACAGTGCACTCCTGGCAGTAGGAGCCGTACTTGGAGTCCGTAATCAGACTGAGCGTTTTGTCGATTTTGTTCAGGATAGAAAATTACCCTGTATGATCGTAATCACCAAAATGGATAGGGAACGGGCTAATTTTTCAAAAGCTGTTGACCAGATACGAGACAGCTTCAATCTAAATCCCGTTGTCCTTCAACTCCCTATTGGTGCCGAAGATAATTTTAAGGGTGTTGTCGATCTTGCTTTGAACAAGGCTTATTATTTTACAAATGACGATAGTGGAAAAATAGAACTTGGAGAAATCCCTGAGGACATGCTTGATGAGGTGCAGGTACTTCGGGAACACCTTATGGAGCATGTCGCTGAAACAGATGATGAGCTGATTGAAATATTTCTTGAAGAAGGAGAAATCGGTGAAGAAGATCTGAGAAAAGGGCTCATAAACGCGGTTCGCCAAGGTGCTGTAAACCCCGTTTGTGCATGTGCTGCCTTGTTAAACAAAGGTACAACCCTTTTGTTGGATGCGATTGTAGAACTCTTGCCATCCCCTGATCAGCGACCTGCAGTTATGGGTACAGATAAAGGGGGAGAGCTTATTGAAAGACAGCCCGTTGAAAGTGATCCTTTTTCCGCTCAAGTCTTTAAAACCATGGCTGATCCGTTTGCAGGCAGGCTCACTATTTTTCGTGTCTTTTCTGGTTCATTGTCTGGTGATTCCTTTTATAATTCCAGCAAAGATCTCTCTGAACGTTTTGGTCAGATGTACATCATGGAAGGCAAGGAGCAAAAGCCTATTGATAAAGCAATCCCAGGTATGATTGTAGCAGTTGCTAAATTAAAAGATACAGTCACTGGAAATACGCTGTGCGATATCGCCAAGCCTGTTCTTTTTGATGATCTTGAATCTTACAGCCCAGTAATTTCCTATGCAGTAAGTGCCAAAAAAGGTGATGAAGAAAAATTATTTTCTTCCATTACGAGAATGCTGGATGAAGATCTTACCTTAAATCTTAGTAGACAACCCCAGACTCATGAAATTTTAATTTCTGGTGTAGGTCAGGTTCACCTTGAAGTTATCAAAGAAAAACTGATGCGCAAATTTTCTGTAGGAATGGATCTGAGAGTCCCCAAAGTTCCCTATATGGAAACGATAAAAGGAAAAACTACCGTTCAGGCCAAACATAAAAAACAAAGTGGTGGTCGTGGACAGTATGGTGACTGTGTCATAGAGCTCGAGCCGCAGGCACGTGGTGAAGGCTTTCAGTTCCTGGATAAAATTGTCGGTGGGGTTATTCCGCAGCAGTATAGACCTGCGGTAGAAAAAGGTATCCAGGAATCCATGGAAAAAGGAGTTATAGCTGGTTACCCTTTTGTTGATGTCAAAGTCACCCTTATCGATGGTTCTTTTCATGCGGTAGATTCTTCAGAAATGGCGTTTAAAATTGCCGGTTCCCAGGCCTTTAAAAAAGGTGTGGTTGATGCGAAGCCTGTTCTCCTTGAGCCCATAATGGAAATGAATATCCAGGTTTACAAAGACCATGTCGGTGACATTATGGGCGACCTCAATAGCCGTCGGGGAAAAGTTTTGGGTATGGATTCCACAGCAAAACATGAAATTATTAATGCCCATGTTCCTCAGTCTGAAATTTTATCGTATGCTATAGATCTGACTTCAATGACTGGTGGCCGAGGTACTTTTACCGTTAAGTTCTCGCATTATGAGGAAGTACCTTCTCATATTTCCGAAAAAGTGATTGCAGAAGCAGCTGCAGCCTGACAGAGAATATGACAGATAATGCAAAAGAGATTTATACCTGCGCAGTTTTAACTCTCAGCGATAAGGGGTCACGGGGTGAACGTGAAGATACCAGTGGCCCTTTTTTATGTGATTTGTTGACCAGCAATGGCTACACCCTTTCTGCCTATGAAATAATTCCTGACAAATTAGAGTTGATTTCTAAGGTTCTTGTTGATTGGGTGGATGAAAAAGCAATAGATTTGATTATAACAACAGGTGGTACCGGAGTATCGCCTTCAGATGTAACGCCCGAGGCAACTGCAAAGGTTGTAGAACGTGAGCTCCCTGGTATTGCTGAAGCCATGCGGGCAGTAAGTTTTGAGAAAACCGTCAATGCTGTACTTTCAAGGGGCATTGCTGGTATCAGAAAAGAGAGTCTGATTATTAATCTGCCAGGAAGCAGAAAAGCAGCCCAGGAAAATATTGAAGTAGTTTTTCCTGCTTTGGCCCATGCCCTCTACAAAATAAAAGGGGGAATGCAAGACTGCACTCCCCCTGATACTGCTCCTAAATAAAAGAAGAATTATTCTTTTAAGGTCTCAGGCTTTATTCCATAAAATGGATAGAGCCTGAGTTTTTAACTTGTAACCCCAGGTATTTCAACAGTTTCTCCTGCTTCAGAGACCTTTACTTCACCGATTACAAAGGCTTTTTCACCATGTGCTTCAAATTGGTGAATAGTATCTTCCACGGCATCATCGTCCACCAGGACCATCATGCCTATTCCCATATTAAAGGTACGATACATTTCTTCTTTTGAGATGTTTCCTTTATTGGCGAGGAATGAAAAGATTGGCGGAGCATCCCAGGAGTCAGGGTTGATAATAGCTTTGCAGCCAGCAGGCAGGATTCTCGGAATATTGTCAATAAATCCACCACCAGTATTATGAATAAGTCCATTGAGTTGAATGTTTTTCTTCACTTTTAGGATAGATTCAACGTAGATTCGAGTGGGGCGGAGGAGTTCCTCACCAACGGTACAGCCAAGTTCTTCAACCTGTTCTTCTACGTCCAGGCCTAGTTCTTCAAAAATAACTTTTCGGACCAGTGAATAGCCGTTGGAGTGAAGTCCTGATGAAGCAAGTCCGATAATCTTATTGCCAACCCTGATGTCACTGCCATCAATGATATCATTGCGGTCCATTATACCAACGACAAAACCAGCCAGATCATAATCACCTGGTTGATAGAGTCCTGGCATTTCAGCAGTTTCTCCACCGATAAGAGAGCAGTTCGAAATTTTACATCCCTTGGCAATTCCTTCTACGACTTCTGTGGCAACCTCAAGATCAAGGTGGCTGATGGCAAAATAATCAAGAAAGAAAAGCGGACGTGCACCGCTTACTACAACGTCATTGACACACATTGCTACAAGGTCAATACCAATTGTATTATGCCGTTTGCAGAGCTTCGCCACAGTAAGTTTTGTACCAACACCGTCAGTTGAAGCAACTAAAACCGGATCCTTCAAATCATTGTTGCCAATGGCAAATAAACCTGAAAAACCACCGATATCTGTTAATACACGTCTACCATGTGTATCTGATACCAGATTTTTAATTCTGGAAACGAAGGCATTACCTTTGTCTATGTCGACTCCGGCTTCACTGTATCTTGACGAGGGTGATTGTTCAGTCATGGATTGATTATGTATAGTGATGATATCTCGGGCCGTGTTTGTATCATGTTGGAATTTCGACAAACTTGTGGCTTAAGAAAAGTTAATAATTGCTCTTGATTAAGTTGTTATAATCAAGGAGGAATAATATTTGGTTATCAGGACAATGTCAATGGATTTGTCCCAACATTGCGCCTCTCTATTGAATATGTTACCGTTCCGCCATGAAATTACTCATTACCCTTATAGGTCTTGTTTTGGTAATCGAAGGTCTGCCTTATGTTGCCTCTCCAACAGCCATGCAACGCTGGCTAAAACAGCTTACTGAAATCAACCCCGATCAATTACGAATCATGGGAATCCTTGCCATGGCTATTGGTTTTTTCCTCTGCTTTCTTGGGCAGAGAAGTGGAATCTTTGGATAACTTATTTCTTTAATTAATATAAACCTCCTCTCGCTTCCTTCTATCCTCAATCTTCTCTGGACCTACTCTTTTCTCTCAGTGTAATTTATTCGTTAATACAGTAATATCAGAGAGAAGAATAAAATTAATTATCATATCACGTCTCGAGCAGGCATGCTGGCTTCATTTACAATTCGTGGTGATTTCAATTGAAAACAACTCGACATATTTTTTCTCCAATGTCTACAGGTAGTATCAGTTGAATGTTTTTTCCTTAGCAGGTCTGTCTGTTGGAATTTCGAGCCTGGCTGTTTCTGCTATAGCGATATTTTTTGGCAAGTCAAAACTCCATCGCCTGCTTATAGCCTTTAATGTTGCGGTAGCATTTTGGCTGTTTAGCGGATATCTAATAGAAAGTGCTGCGTCAGAGCAGGAGGCTGTGTTTGCCTGGAAGGTTGCCCTGATTGGCGGTTGGTTTATTGGATTTTTTTATTCAAAAGCCGATAACACTGAGCAAGTTGGCGATTAGAATTAGAGTTCTTCTTGACCAGAAATCTTAGAACCTGATAAAGATATGTTTGTTCTTTCCTCCTGTTATCCTTATGAAAATAATCCTGTACACTCTTATATAGTATAATTTATCTCGGGTTGCATAGGGGCAGGAGAAAGACCCTGGGATTTTACTATATCGATTTGAGAAACGACTCCCACGGGGTGTTCTTGGCTGTCCACAATAACTATACGGCTTATTTTTCGGCTGGTGATAATTTCCGTGAGCTCCATTAATGGCGTGTTTTCACGAGCAGTTATTGCTGGAGAGGACATGATCTCCGCTGCAGTTTTGCCAAGTTTTCCACCACGTTGCCGTTCGCGGGGAACCATTACGGATTTGAATTTCTCATACAATTCAAGGTCTTGATGCATAAGGCTAAAAACCATATCTGTTTCTGAAACCACGCCCACTATTTTATTTTCTCCATCAACGACAGGTACACCACTTATACGGTTGCCGACCAAAATGGAGCGGATGTCATCTATAGTTGCCTCTGGTGTGACCGTCAGAACCCCTTTGGACATGATATCTTGAGCAACTACGCCGTCATCATAATCAATTACCAGTGGTGGTGCCGAGCGATAGCGTAATATGCCTGTGTCTATCGCTATGAGAACTCTTGCAAGCATGGTGTAAAGTATGGCACCAAAAGCATAAATACCGATAGCAACCAGGACTTCATTTTGAGAGGGCATATACTCATAAATTTCACCCAGGGGATCAGGGATAAATCCTGGAATCACCAGGCCCATTCCTTTTTCGATCCATATACCAACAAAGAGTAGTACACAGCCGATGTTGAGTGTTACAAAGTTTTTCCTTGTTTTAGGGATGAGGAAGAGAAGAAAGCCAATGACATTAAAGACCATGGCAGACCAGATCCAGGGAACAAGATTGTTATGTTCGTGCAGGCCAAAGAAGAGGTAAATCATTGGCGCGAAATGGTGGGTGTCGGAATAGTATTCTTTGTAGACTTCAGCAACGAGTAAAAAGAGATTAATTGCCATGGCATAGGAGATAATCTCCGCCAGTTTGAAGATGGCACTGTCGCGAATCTCAAACTTTGTTACCTTCCGCAGGATCTGAAACACCAAAATCATAAGTGAGGGACCTGCACAAAAAGCAGAGGCCAGAAACCTTGGAGCCAGGATTGAAGCATTCCAGAATGGTCTGGCTGCAAGTCCGTTAAAAACAAAGGCAGTTACGCTGTGCAGCATTATAGCCCAGGGGATAGAGAGCAGGATAAGGGGCATGATCAGTCGCTTATTTGGTTCTTTACCAAAATAGGTGGTGGTCGCCATATATGTGACAGCTATAAGGTTGATAATCAGATAGCCGTTTAAAACAACAATATCCCAACCAAGAATAGAACGCGGTAGATTAAGTGAGCCCAGAATGGGAAAGGCATGCCAGAAACGATCAGGTCTTCCTGTATCAACCATGACAAAGGTGATGGCCATAATGACCGCTGTAATAGCGAGCAGTTCACCAAAGGCAACAATCTTTTTTATGGCCTTAAAATGATAGATATAGGCGGGTATGACAAGCAGTACAGCGGCAGCTGCAACGCCGACCAGGAAACAAAAGTTGGAGATATAAAAACCCCAGGAAACCTGCTCCCGCATATTGGTAATGGCAAGCCCATCTCGCACCTGTGGGATAAAACTAATGAACCCGACCACAAGCAGACAGCTTAAGCCCGCAAGCCAGGCGTAATAGAGACGCCCTCCTTTAAATAATACTGAAAAGAGATTTCCTAAAAAGTACCGTAGTTCTCCGACCTGTGCTGTTTGCTCTGTCATGGTATCTATTACCCCAACGAGAAGAAGTAAAAGAATTTAGGCTGTGTATTGAGTTCTTCCTTGAGCCTGAATGTTCTGAAATTCTCCAGGACGAGTCGAATTTCACTCTCAGGGTCTAGCAGGTTTCCAAATTTTCTAGCACCTGCTGGGCAAATCTCGACACAGGCTGGGTAGCGCCCCTCTCTTGTTCGCTGCAGGCAAAAATGGCATTTTTCCACTACTCCCCTGTAGCGAGGACGATTTCCCAGGTAGTGCGTTTCGGTATTAAGTTTATCTTCTGGAATTTCTGGCTCTCGCCAGTTGAACTTTCGTGCCCTGTAGGGGCAAGAAGCCATGCAATCCCTGCAACCAATGCAGCGATTATAATCAACCACAACCACTCCATCAGGATCTTTCCAGGTTGCCTTTACCGGGCACACCTTGACACAGGGTGGATTATCGCATTGCTGGCATTGCACTGGCATATAATAGGAATCGTCTTCAGGGACTTTGTCAGGGTTGTAGTAATGATCACTCTCTTCCAGGTTCATGTCACCGTCTTTCATTTTAAGCACGCGGATATAATGAATCTGAACGTCGCGGGAAATATTGTTTTCATCGACGCAGGCATACACACAGCGTCTGCAACCGACACATCTGGAGAGGTCAAGGGCATACCCAAAGACAGTATTTTCTTTGGAGGGAGTTCCTTTTACTGTGATTTTGGTCTTGTATTTATTGGAATAGTATTTTTCAAGACGTTTGAGTGTTTTCTGTACTTCTTCAGGAGACATCTCTTCAAATCTGTCCTGAAAATAGGTTGCCCAGTCAAAGCCTTCGGAACAACCACCTAAGACTGTACCACCCAGACCAGCAGAAGAGGCCTTGAGAAATGATCTTCTAGTGAGTTGTTTCATGGCCACCTCCAGACAAAGTTTGACCAGGTGTCAATGGTGACGGTTCAGGGGTAATTTTTTTAAATGCGGGCCAGTGGGGATTGTGTCAGGAGACGCAGAGATAGATTTTTTTGGGACCATCCCACCTGCCAACTCTTTTTCCATGAATCCCTGGTTCCCATGCCTTGAAAATAGCACCGTGACATTGCTGACAAAGCTTGTAGGAGGCTAAGAACTCAACTTTTTCTCCATTGAGTAAAATAAGCTTGTTTCTGTCTGTTGCGTCATGGCAATCAAGACACCAGCGTTCGGGTTCTCCATGTCCCTGGATGACAATATCAGAATGGTTTTCTTCGAGTTGCCTTCTCTGGGTGTTTGGCTCCATGTCCTCGTGGCAATCGGAACAGGGGTGATTTTCAGATGAAAAGACTGGAGGTGGGATAAAAGAGTTTTCTGAGGTGGTACTGGCAAAGAGTGTAGGACGCAGAAAAATAGTAATAATCAGGGAAAAAAAAAGAGCCAGAAATTGTTTTCTGTTGATCATAGAGAGACACCCCGTTGTGGTTGTCCGTTTTAGGTAACACGCTTAGGTGTTAAACCTTTCAACTTCTTTCTGCCGATGCAAATAACAATATACTGCTATGAAAATCTATACTTCTGGGAAATGATATTGATAATTAAATCATATTTGATTGAGAAAAAAATGCAATGAAAAGTGTCTGGCTCAAGGAGAGCCTCAGCTTTCAGTTCCAGTGATACATTTAGTCTTCAACAGGCAGCAGGATGGAAGAATGATGCAGACTCGTAAGAAGATTTCGGTTGTCTTCAATATTCAGCACATTGTGTTTTGAGGATTTGCTCAAATAATCGTCAATGGTGCATGGAGTTTCCAGTATTTTTAGGGTATTTCGATAAGTTTTATGGGGAATTGCCAGGATTTGATCGGAAAGGAAGATATACACAGTACGTTCATAGGTAAGTTCATTATCTTTAAAGTCCGCTATCCTTTTGAGAAAACTTAAAAGGTTGAGGTAGTCATGGCTATGTGTGCTGATGGCATCAAGGTTCATTACATATTTCTTGTCTGCACGTATTGATACTTCTTCAGAGCTGTGAGTTTTACCCTGTAGGCTAATTTTTTTATGGCTAAAGTTGAACAGATCTTGAGAGAAGGGGGCTTGCAGGTGCCAATCTTGTTTTGCGAGAAATCTCTTTTGGGTTTCCTGTAATATTTTCGATAGATTAATGTCGCTAAAAAATACGCTAGGCGATTCTTTGTGGATTGTAATGATTGTCGCAGTCAGGATTTTCAGCCAATCCTCTCCAAAGCAATATATGAGAATATGGAATAATTCCAGGCAACTTTCTTCGAACTTTTGCAGGCCAAAAGCAAGGGCCTCTATTTGTTCAAGATCTTTACTACTTACATCTTTGGGCAGGTACAGGCACAGGTTTGTCATGGCAAAGCCAAAACGATCATTTTTGTCGACTTGTTTTTTCAGGTGAAGGAGTGTGGAAAAATCTTTTGGTTCTTCAATGTAACTTTCCCAATAGCGACTTCCCACGTCAGTGGAAAGATGTCCATAACAGATACGGACGTTAGAATGACCTTTGACCATCATTTGGTGCTTTAGCTTGTAAATGTTAAATATTTCTTCTTTTATTGATTCTGTATCTGGTTCAGTTTTGTGATAGCGGCTGAAAAATATTTCAATTTGCGCCTGTTGCTCAAGGGTGTGGTTAATGGTGCCGATAGTTTCAATCATCTCAGCAATTGTATAAGTGCTTGTCCGTTTTATCTGAGCACGGCTGGAGTCGCTATACACCTCCGGGGAAAGCTCGAAGAGCGGTCGCCGATTTTTGCTTGTATGAAATGCACGCTTGTAAAGGTGCAGGAAATTTTGATCAAGTGTGTGCCAGGCTCCGTAATTCAAAGAAAAATGACCACGCAGGAATTTTTCATCAGCAATTGCTTCAAATAGTTCCACAATTTTTTTGGGATCGATTTCGTAGCAGAGGTAGAGCCAATCGGTATATTCTTTTAATATTTTCAGATCCCGAAGAATTGCCTCAATTGACCGTATGGCTGGGGTCATTCTATTTGAATGGCTGGAAAAAGCCTGTGTGCTTCCTCCGCAATACTCACAATTGAAGACACAGCCCCTTCCTACAAAAACTGGAAAACCTAGTTTCAGGTTAATTCGCTCGATATAGACTTTGTAATCAGCCAGATATTCAAGTCGCGTGAAATAAATATCATCTAGTTCCGCATTGCTGATAAGCCAGTTGGAATCACTTCTCTGGATTTTACCATTTATACGGAAAAAAAGGTTGGGAACAGATTCAGGAGTATTGCCGCTGATCAGCTGGCAGAGCGGTTCTTCAGGATCACCCTGGATGACATAGTCCAGTTCAGGGCAGTGCTTGAGTAAGCTTTCGCCAAAATAACCGGCAGTGAAACCTCCACAAAATGTTGGAATATCACTCTTCCAGTCTCTTACAATTTGTAATGCAGCCAGGAAACCATCTGCAGTTTCCTGCCAGTGTAGGGCAAAACCTATATGGGTGGGTGAAAAATCGTTTAACTCTTTGAGCAATCTGTCTGTAACTTCAGATTCTTTATAGAGTGCTGGATTGATCATCCTGACTTCTATATCTCTCTGCTGCAGATAATCGCACAGGCCAAAGGAGCCCATGGGTATATAGAGAAAATAGGGGCTTGTGCTGTTTATCAGGAGAAACCGCTTTTTCACTGTGGTTTGAATAGAATTCATAGATCGAGTAATGTATAGATTTTTCTTCTGCCCTGTTGCATGGCAGCATGGCCTGATTCATTTGGGTGTCTGAAAAATTCTCCCACTATAGAAGGTAAAGCTCTGCAGGTCTACAAAACACTTAAGTGGAAACGGGAAAATAGATTTTTACATGCTCTAAAAGGATACAAAGCGTAATGATATTCCAGGTAATAGTTGAATACTCAGAAAACAGTTTAAGCTCAGTAAATGTATTTTCCGTAACAAGTCTTCATGCTGAAGATGGCACAGATTATACTTTTCTCATAGGATATGAAGAATATTTCATGTCTTTTGAAGATCTCCGTCAGTACCTGTCAAGACGTTTAAAGGTTGATCCAGCTGAAATTGAGCTGGAAGAAGTGTGACTTTTAAATCCTTTTTTATTGAGCGGCCAGGAGTAATTTTTAGGTATTTCTCTTTAAAATGTTTCACAGAGAATTTGGAGTGTATTTGTCCTTTTTTCATCCTAAAAACAATTACATGTTTGAATGTCATCGACATTCAAACAAAGGGGTATAATGTCATTTTTTTAATCTTCTTACACATTCCTTTTGTCGTTTTCCTATTTTGAATGGTTAAATGAGGGTGGAAGTTAAAATTAATAACTTGTTAGCCACTTAAGATAATCGAAGCGCAAAATTTTGAAAAAATATCTTAGAAAAGCGATTTACTTTTTGTTTTTTCCCTTTCTTTGGGTTGCTTGTTTTAATAAATCAATTAAGGCAGGTCATATCTTTGTCCAAGTCGAAAGATTAGAAAGAGAAGAAAAGTATAAAGAAGCGCGAAGGCTAGGTAAAACCTGGCTATTAAAGCTACCTATAAAATATACAGCACCACTTTGGCGTCAAGAAGGCAATGACCTACTCTACAAAATGGACAATTATGAAAGGAGCCTTAAAGCATATGAAAATGCTTTAAAGTCACTTGAAGAAAATCCATCAAATTGGGGTGTAGCAAATCCAATTCAAATATATTATGGGGCCACAATTTCATGTTTAAAACTAGACCTCAAAGACAAAGCTCGGAAGTACTTTCAGAAATTTCTACCAATGTATGAAAGTTATTCGCAAAACATTGCTCTTAAAGATTCTGTCACAAAATATGACGATGGAGTAGCTTGGATAAGGAAGAATCTCATATATGAAATTAAAAAAAATGGCTAACCAAATGCTAAACTCTGACAGCGGGAATAGCCCCATGCAGATTTGCTCCACGTTTTCTCTATGATTTTGAATAATAAGCAATGCAGGAAACAACTCTCGTATTAGCAATTTTATTAGGTGCCGGATTTGCTGTAGCCAAACTGGGCCAGCTTCTCCGCTTACCGTCTGTTACCGGGTACATTCTGGCAGGACTCGTTTTGGGGCCATCAGGTTTGGCGCTCGTAACAGAAGATGCAATCGGCAGTAACCTGGAGCATTTTACCCAGATTGCTCTGATGTTGATTGCATTTGGTATCGGTGAGCATCTGGATATCAAGAGCTTGCGTCACTCGATTAAAAGTGTAGGTAGCATAGCACTCGCAGAGACAAGCGGTGCTTTTTTCTTTGTCGCCATCGGAACCTTCTTTCTTGCCATGGCCACTGAGGTTGGTCAACCAGACTGGCAAATATCTAATTATGTGGTACTGGCACTACTTCTCGGTGCTGTTTCAGTTGCCACTGCACCTGCAACCACCCTCCATGTAATGCGTGAGTTGAAAGCCGCTGGCCCCCTGACCACTATATTGATGGCTGTGGTCGCTGTGGATGATGGCCTGGCAATAATGATGTTTGGCATGGCTGTTTCAACTGCCAGACACATGGTGGGGGTGGATGGTGGATCATTTCTGACAGGATTTTTATCCTGTATGTTTGAGATTTTCGGTTCACTGTTCCTGGGCGTTTTAACCGGACTAGCGATTGATTTTATTGTCAATAAACTGCGGCGCCAAAGTGAAATGCTCACAGTTGGACTTGCCCTCCTTCTTCTCTGTGGAGAAGGAGCAAGACATTTTGGATTGTCACCGCTACTTGCCGGTATGGCGGCAGGCTTTACCATTGTCAATCGTGATTATAGAGATGTACGTATTTTCAGGGCCTTAAATACATTTGAACCTCCCATTTATGTGTTATTTTTCACCCTGGCTGGAGCCCAGCTCCATTTGTCGGCCCTGGCTTTGGCTGGCTGGTTAGGACTGTTGTACTTTTTTCTTCGCGTCTTTGGTAAAATTATCGGTGCTTATACCGGTGCTCGTTTGACTGATGCCACCACTTCAATACAGCGTTATCTTGGCTTAGCCCTTGTTCCACAGGCAGGTGTGGCTATTGGTCTAATTTTCTTGATCCAGAGTGATCCTGATCTGGCAGTTTTTTCTTCAATTGTTACACCGGTTGTGCTTGCCGGGGTGGTTATCTCTGAACTTGTTGGTCCGATTTGTGCCCGGTTTGCAGTTGAACAAGCAGGTGAGGCGGCAGGTCGCGGACGTGAATCAGCTTTTCCTGATTTATCAGAACAAGCTAATAATGCTACTGTTTGGAATTCCCGTGATTTTCATATTGTACCGTGGTCATGGGAACAACTCCAGCAGCCACAATCTACCACTGGCTTTGTGCTTTTCGGTACTGCGCATGGTGCTACTGCCCCCGGCTTAGCCAGAATGGCTACTCTGTTTGCCCATTATTATGGTGCTCTTCCCCTCAGCGTTCAGGTACAAACATCTGAACTGGCTACAAAAAATGGCTATGAGGTAGATGATCCGCTAGTGAATCATTCTAAAGTGCTTAAGGAAATAGATAGCCTTGGCTACCAGATGGTCAGTGAAGTAGTGTTGGCTGAGGATGTGGCTTCTGGAATATTGGCAAGCTCAAGGAAACACAAAACCTGGAGTATCGTCCTTGGATATCCTTTAAATGGTTCAGGAAGAGGGTTTCAACAGGTTGTTGAGTCAGTAGCTCAAAAAGCTCTCTGCCCTGTAATTGTTGTTCGCTTTTCAGGTGTTCTCCATACCGAGCGTATACTTGTACCCATTGTCAGCAGTAATGATTTGAATTCGGTCAGTGAGGTTATTAATTCCTTATCAGGTATTGGCCAGCACCGAGTAACTCTTCTGCGTCTTATGTCGTCAAATGTTTCAGACCATGAACTTGTGTTGACAGAAAGAAAAATGTTTTCCTGGGCCAAAAAAGAAAAATTGATTTCCCATGTACACTGTCAGGCGATTGCAACTGATTCCCGCCAGGAAACAATTCTCCACGAGTCCTGCCAGCATGATCTGCTTGTTATGTCTGCCAGTGAATCACAATGGTTTAAACGTATTTTTTTCGGTTCTCTGGCAGATGGTGTAGCCCAGGAGTGCAAACGCCCAATGCTTATCGTCTACCGTCCCCGCAGTTGATTGAACACGATAATTTTGGAATCATTATGACCGTGCTCTGCTTTCTGCTTTTACAATCCTTGGCGTCATCAATTTTACTTGGCCTGAGGTAACTGACAAGCAACTATTACTGGTGATGGCTCTACCGCTAAACAGGGCAATTACTTGGCGTCTTTTTATGCCTGGAAACTCAAGGTGCTCTCTGGTTCATTTAGGCATGGCGCAATCCTCCTGTGTCTTTATTCTAATAAGTGGCTCTTAAGCAAACTCAGCTAGAAAATTATTGTGACCTTATCCAGCTGGGAATGACGAAGGTTTTATCTTGTCCTGTTCTTATAGGACTTAAATTTGATAATAGTCTTGGAAGGTACAAATCCAAGCTGAGTTTCATGGAGAGCCACTTTTTAAATTTTTAG
>CAMYOP010000014.1 GCA_947260045.1 uncultured Desulfobulbaceae bacterium | reverse complement strand
TTTTATTTATTTTTTTTAATATCAAAAATATCTTACTGTTGATCAAAGCCCCGTAAATATATCAGTTATTCCGGCTAGTTCTAGTATAACTACGACCAATGCTATGACTAATACAACTACCCATGCATCACCAGCAGCAGGTAACTCATCAAATTGCTTAGCCATTTGACTCACTTCTTTGTCTGTTAGCGAATCTACTCGCTCTTGAGCTTGTGCAACTGTAAGGCCATTGCTTGCTAGTAATGAGCGTACTTCGCTACGCGACATAAGTGCACGTAGGTTTTCACGGTCTTGCTGAATAGTTTGTTCAGACAAGAAACTATCGGTTCCAACTATCCCAGCTACTGCGGGTGAAATTTGTACAAATATAAATGAAAGTATTAATAGGTAAATTAGGGATTTACTAAGTCTCATGCTTGACTCCTCTAGTTAGCATCATCCTCATAATTGTTGGGGTTTATGTCTCTAAGGTCAAGTCCAATTTTATGACCAGTAGCTAAGTCATTGATTAGGGAATTTGAGTGTTTTTCGTGAGATCAATCTTGAGGGAAAACCACCAAATGTTCTAAGTCGAGTTTGATACCTATCGGTTCACCGATTTTGTGATTATGGTGGCTGGGTGCGTAACAAAGCACGTAATTACCGCTTTGAAGGCGTAATTTGTAGAGAAATTCTGCGCCTCGAAAACGCTTTTCTTCAACTAATGCTGTGATATGGCTAGTGTCATCATGTGGAATATCATCGGGTCGGACTAGTAGATCAAGCTTATCGCCAATGTTATGTGCACCGTTTAGGGATCCTTTTACTTGGCCAAATTCTGTATCTAATGTGTCTTCGTTTACTACAGTTGCAGGTACCATACTGCCTAAACCAACAAAGTCTGCAACAAAGCGGGTTTTAGGTTTATGGTAAATGTTGTAGGCACTGTCCCACTGAGCGATGTTGCCACTTTCCATAACACCAACTTCGTCGGCCATGGCAAAAGCTTCGTGTTGATCATGCGTTACCAAAACTGCAGTTACATTTTCATGTTTAAGAATTTTGCGGACTTCTGTCGCAACCTGCTCTCTTAGGTCGGGATCTAAACTAGAAAATGGTTCATCGAGTAAAAGGATTTCTGGTTTAGGTGCAAGTGCACGCGCCAAGGCAACACGTTGTTGTTGGCCGCCTGATAATTGATGTGGATATTTTTTATCTTGCCGGTTGAGTTCAGTTAATTCCAGTACATGTTTAATTCTTAACTGTTGTTCACTTTTTTTAAGTGACTTAAGACCAAAACTAATATTTTGTTCTACGGTTAAATGTGGAAACAATGCTAAGTCTTGAAACATCATACCAATATGGCGATTTTCTGGAGCTAGCGAATACCCTAGTTTGCTAAATAATTTGTTGTGTACATATATCTCACCACTTGAAACTGGCTGAAACCCTGCAAGCGCCCGTAGTAAAGTCGTTTTCCCGCAACCGCTAGGGCCCAGTATTGATGCGATTTGACCTTGTTGTAATTGCAAAGAAACAGCACGCAATATTTTTTTATCTTGTAATGAGACACTTACATTGCGTACATCCAGTCTTGGGGTCATGTCATGCTCATTCATATTTAAGTTCTGGTATTAGTGACTCTTAGAAATGGATCGATTTAATATTAAGATTGGCAAAATACCAACCGCAACAATTAGCAATGCACTGCAAGCAGAATCTGCTAAGCGCTCATCCGATGCCAACTCATAAGTTCGAACTGCTAGAGTATTAAAGTTAAATGGACGTAGCACTAAAGTTGCAGGCAATTCTTTTATAACTTCTACAAACACTAAAAGTGCTGCAGTAAGCACACCGCTACGAATCAAAGGTAGATGCACTCTATAGAAGCGATCAAATGTTTTATGTCCAAGTAATTGCGCTGCATCATCAACATTACGATTTATTTTAGCGAGACTTGCATCTACAGAATTCAAACCTATAGCCATGAAGCGTACGACATGTGCAAATACTAAGGCTGCAAGCGTACCGGTTAATAATAAGCCGCTTGATAATCTAAAATTGCTTTCTAACCAGGTATCGAATGTATTATCAAACCATGCGAAAGGTAATAGCACGCCTACTGCAATAATAATTCCTGGAACGGCATAACCCATGGCGCTAGTGTTAACAATGTAGGGGATGACGAAATGACTGCTTACGCGTTTTCCATAGGCTAGGAAGGTTGCTATAGCTACCACAAGTGCTGCCACGACTAATGCAAGTCTTACGGTATTAAAAACCAATTCGAAAAAAGAGCTGTTAATAATATCTGCTGCAGTACCCTGTATGGGTGTATTGATGGCTATTCGCTCGGCAAACTCTCTTCTGTTCTTGTTGGCACTGTTTATCTCAGGAACCAGACGACGCCGACCCAGCATAGTTGTAACAAAACCATCCACTCTGGACTTTTCCACCACAGATTCCATAAATTGCTTTATGCCTGCATAACAGCCAAAGTATCGATCGATAAAGGTCTGTGCTTCTTTACGGGAAAGGCCCAACTGGCTGGAAAGGCCAAAGCTGGACATACCATACACAATTCCAAAATTAATGGTTTTAGCCACCCGTCTCATTTCAGGAGTAATCAGGACTGGTGAAACAAAAAAGATTTCTGCTGCAGTGCGCTTATGGATATCCTGACCCTCACGAAAGGCCTCCAGCAACGCGCTGTCTTGTGAATAATGAGCAAGGACCCTTAAATCAATCTGTGAATAATCACCAGAGAGCAGAACAGATCCTGGCGCTGCAGTAAAGGCTGAGCGAATCCTCCTTCCCTCCTTACTGCGAATAGGAATATTTTGGAGATTGGGGTTACTTGAACTCAAGCGACCGGTTGCTGTACCGCACTGATTAAAAGAAGTATGGACCCTGCCCGTTTCTTTATTACGGAGCCTGGCAAGGTTATCGACATAGGTTGATTTCAGCTTTGCCAGGTTTCGAAACTCCAGGATCAATTTGGGCAAATCATGATACTTTTGTAACCGTTCCAACACCTTTACATCAGTTGAGTAACCAGTTTTTGTTTTTCTCCCTTTGGGAAGCTTAAGATCCTCAAAAAGAATTTCACCAAGCTGCTGGGTGGAATTAATGTTAAATTCTTTACCGGCATTTTTATAAATCTCAATCTCCAACTCTTTGAGTTTTTCACCAAACTCTAAAGAAAGCTCCTGAACCAGTTTTTCATCCACTCTTATTCCAGTACTTTCCATATCTGCAAGCACAGGAATAAGAGGGGCTTCAACTTCTGTAAAAAGCTGCCACAAACCATATTTTTCAAGTAGTGGTTTCTGTTTTTCCAAAAGGCAAAGCGTTCCGAAAACATCCTCACAGCTGTAGTTTTTAGCGTCCTCTAATTCTACCCGACAAAAAGCATCCTCTTCTTTCTGCCCATTAACCACTTCAGCAAAAGTGGTCATCTTCAAATTTATTTCATGACAAAGGTCATCAAGCTTATATGACCTTCTTCCTGGGTCAAGGAGCCAGGCACCAATCATGGTGTCATACAATGGCCCCTGGATGCATATGCCACCATTATGAGGGAGTGACATTACAGACCAGTCATATTTAAGGTTATGACCTATTTTAGGAAGATTTTCGTTTTCCAGTAAAGGTCGCAGGCCTTCAATAATCTCCTGAAGGCTTAACTGAGCTGGTAAAGAGTTCCCATCCTGATCACAATGACCACATGGTATATACCAGGCGGCATCTTTCTCTACGCAGAGAGAGATCCCCACCACTTGTGCAGATAATGTATCAAGGGAGGTTGTTTCAGTATCCAGTACCAGCCATGGTGCTTCTTCCAATAGAGAGAGGAGCTGACTAAACTGTTCACGGGTTTGGACCAGTTTAAAATTTTGACTATCAACCTGTTGCGCACTGACCTCACTTTTTAAGAGAGTAAAAAATTCAAGCTCAGTTAAAAGCTTTTGCAATGCCTCATTTTTGATGGGATTTACTTTATAGTCATCAAGTTGTGTTGGAACTTCGGCCTGTTCATTAAGCCTGATCAGATCACGAGACAAGAACGCTTTTTCCTTATTCAAAATGAGCTTTTCCTTCATTTTGGACGGTTTCATCTCATCAAGAGAATCATATAAATTTTCCAGCGTTCCGTTATTCTTTATTAATTTTTCTGCAGTCTTTGGACCAACTCCAGGGACGCCTGGAATATTATCAGAGCTATCACCGGTCAGGGCAAAATAATCAAGAAGCTGTTCTGGCAAAATTCCGTATTTTTCTTCAATAGCAGCAGGATCCATTGTTCTATCATTCATTGGATCCCAGAGAGTAATACTCTCATTCACAAGCTGAAGCAGGTCTTTATCTCCAGAAACAATGACCACCTTACACCCTTTGCTGACAAGGCGTTTGGCAGCTGAGGCGATTAAATCATCGGCTTCCTGATCTGTATCCTCAACCAGAAGAAGATTATAGGCCTGTACAATTTTCTTAATATAGGGGATCTGTGGGACAAGATCTTCAGGCATCGGTGGCCTATTAGCTTTATAGTCTTTATAAAGTCTGTGACGAAAGACAGGTCCCTTAGTGTCAAAGGCAACAGCGAGCCATCCTGGTTCACGCTCACGCAAAATACGTCGCATGATTGTTGTAAATCCATACACTGCATGTGTAGGCAGACCACTGGTATTACTCAGCGGTGAAATAGCGTGATAGGCCCTGTAAATATAGGCATTGCCATCAACAAGATATACTTCTTTCTGCCCCATACGAATCCCTATTGAATAGTATTTTTATGTATTCCCATGTCCAGTGGAACTTATCTACCAAGGATAAATTTGTATTTTTTTTAACAGTATTCAGAATGGACCACAAGGTCATAAGCACAGGTTTTCAAATTAATGGTTCAAAGGTGACAATGTTACTGTCTCCCTTTTTTGAGATCTAGAAAAATGACCATATTTCTTTTGCTGCATAGGGGACAGAATAGCCAATAGATTTTACAGTGGTAGATCTGGGTTATGAGCTACTTGAAAAATAGTTTAGAAAAGTGAGAAAAAAAAATCCCCCTGGCAAGAAAGCCAGAGGGACAAGTAGACTAAAACAAAAAAAGAATCAGGCTTTGTCTGCGCGAACCCAAGTTGCCTGCGGCCCTTTATCTCCTTCTGTAACACTGAAAAACACAGCATCGCCTTCATTTAAGTCATCCATAGCAACATCTTTCAATGAATTTTCGTGGAAAAATATTTCTTGCTCATCTGGAGTAACGATAAATCCATAGGATTCGAATGGATACAAGCTCTTAATAATTCCGTTTGTATTACCTTCAGCACCCATAGTTGCGCCTTTAACGCTTTTTTTGTTCTGTTTTTTCCGGCTTATCTCCTTTAACTGTAAACCAAGAACATCAAACGCTTCCACCAGTAATGGACGAACTTTTTCGCCCCATCTTTTCACAACTACGGTATCATTTGGGACAGAGGCGACCACCTTAACTTCAAACCCGCCTTCCTTATAGTTGGAGGTGGACTCGATGGTCACTCGAAGACGAAGTACAAGGCTTGCGTAATGACGCACTAACTTTTCTTTTTCCTCTTCGATTTTTTCCTTCCAGCCCTTTCGTAAATCAAGATTTCTGGTCTCAATCTTTAGATCCATATACTTCCTCCGTTCTTTTCACACGACAAGGACCCCATGTCTCCTGCCTTATATAAATTATAGCCACGATGCCTAGTTCAAATCAAGGCCTAAGCACACAAATTCTTGACGGATAACAGAAGATCTGTATAGAGTGCCTCCATGAATAGAAAAGAAAAAACAGCCATACTCCTCCTAAACCTCGGTGGGCCGGAAAAACAGGACGATGTTGAGCCATTTCTCTACAATCTTTTTTCAGACCGGGACATCATTCAGCTCGGACCTGTATTTCTCCAAAAACCAATTGCTCGTTTTATTGCAAAAAGACGTGCACCAAAATCAAAAAAAAATTATGCCCTGATTGGTGGTGGGTCACCTATTGCTAGAATCACGGCAAAGCAGGGCCAGGCTCTTGAAAAAGCGCTGGCCCCCCATGGCAATTTTTGGGTTCGAATGTGCATGCGCTACTGGCAACCCAATGCTGCTAGAGTAGTGGAAGAACTTAAAGAAAATGGTTTTCGCCATATAATCGCCCTCCCACTTTATCCTCATTATTCCAAAGCAACAACCGGCTCATCTTTTGCAGATCTAGCCAGGGCAGTAAAGAAAATCTCTCCAAACATCCAAATCACCAGAATTAACTCCTGGCCTGAACAAAGAGACTATGTGGCGTGCCTTGCCCAAAGAATAAACAAGGTTATTTCTCAATTTAATTCTTCAGACGTCCAGGTCGTATACAGTGCTCACAGTCTTCCGAAAAAATTTATTGATGAAGGGGATCCCTATGTCGATGAACTGAAACAGACGATAAAAGCCGTAGAGGTGATCACCAAACATTCAGGACTCCTGTGTTATCAAAGCAGAAGCGGTCCTGTTGAATGGCTTGCCCCATCAACCCCGGATACCCTTATAAAGCTTTCGTCACAGGGATGTAAAAAAATTGTGATGGTTCCGCTCTCTTTTGTTTCAGACCATGTGGAAACGCTCTTCGAGATTGATATTCTCTATAAAGAGCAGGCCGCCGGGCTTGGGATGGACCTTCGGTCAACCCCTGGCCTCAATGACGACCCTCTTTTTATCGAATCATTAAAAAATATTGTCCTGACAAATATCTAAACTCTCAAGCCCTTATTATTTTTGGATTACACTGCTCCTCATACGTATATTCATGAGGATAGCAATACTGACGATGGTGGTTAATAAAGAGGAACCACCGTAACTGAATAAAGGCAAAGGAATTCCCACAACTGGCAAAAAACCCATAATCATAAAAAGGTTTATCACCGTTTGCCAAAATATCAAAATAACCAGACCTGAAGCCAGAAGTACACCAAACTTATCCCGCGCTCCCATCGCTATATTAATTCCCCAGAGCAGCATAAAAAAATAGCAGCTGAGAAAAAAAACACTCCCGGCAAATCCCCACTCTTCTGCCCAGACAGAAAAGGCAAAATCAGTATGCCGTTCCGGCAGAAAATGAAGATGCCCCTGGGTTCCTTCTAAAAATCCTTTTCCCAGTGTTTGCCCACTGCCCACAGCAATCTTCGACTGCATGATCTGGTACCCTTGGTTGGTAGGATCACTTTCAGGATGCAGGAAGGTTTCTATTCGCTTGCGCTGGTAATCTTTCAGGAAAAATTTATAACCGATGGATGCCCCAGCAAGCCCCAGGCAAATGAGGATAACAACAGTTGACCAGCGAACCCTTACAAGCAGAGAAATAGAACAAAATAAAATAATAAGCATGAGGGCGGTTCCCAGATCAGGCTGAATGAGAATCAGACAGAAAGGAAGAACAGTAATCAGACCAGGTATCAGAAGTTTTCGAAAACCATAGCCACTTCCAGCTTCATGACGGGCATACCAGCTTGCCAGAACTATAACCAGGATGAGCTTGGCCGGTTCTGAGGGTTGCAGGCGGAAAAACCCAAGGTTTATCCAACGATTGGTTCCGGCAATGGTTCCCTGAACAAAAAAATCCGTATATAACAGCAATATAATAATGCCACCATACATTATGTAGCCAAAAGTCTGCAACTCTTTATAATCAAAGCTAATAAGTGCAAGGATAAGGGCAACACCAAAAAGAGAAAAATAGAGCTGCTTAAAAAATATAGGTGATGCCCCTCCGTTCCAGGTCGAGCTGTAGAGATTGGCCAGAGCCATACCTGACACCAAAAACAGCATAAGAAGCATAACCCAGTCAAAATGATGGATAAGGCGCCTGTCAAATCGTAACATTTTCTCTTGTAATTCCTTTTCAGATGATCAGTTAGCAGCCAACTCTTTTTCCTGGCGAGATAGACGAACAACAGAGACTTCTGGCATCTTTTTCACACTCCCCTCAAAATACTTTTCAAGAACTGCTTTGGCTACAGGTGCTGCAGCTGAACCGCCATGGAGTCCATGTTCCACTAAAACAGTGACGGCAATTTTCGGATTTTCAGCAGGAGCGAAACAGGTAAACCAGGCATGATCGCGGTACTTGTATGGAATATCCTCTTCTTTCAAGTGTTTATACTGTTTCAGACGAACAACCTGGGCAGTACCAGTTTTACCAGCAACGGTAATACCTTCTAACCGAGCTGCTCTTCCTGTACCATGACGGCCATTAACTGCTTCTTTCATCCCTTCACGTATAAGACGCAGGTTCCTGCCCTGGCCAGTGAACTGTTGCGCAACCTGTGGTTGTTTATGGGACACCAAGTTTCCATCCGAATCAAAAATTTTCTCAATCACCATGGGCTTGTATAGGGTGCCACCGTTAGCCACAGCCGCAGTCATCATGCATATTTGAATCGGAGTTGCCAGGTCAAAGCCCTGACCAATGGCCACAGAAAGAGTTTCACCCTCCTGCCAGACCTCATTATATCTTCTCTTTTTCCAGGCAGATGTTGGAGCAAGCCCTCCTTTCTCGTGTTCCATCTCCACTCCTGTTTTCTTGCCGATCCCTAATTTTTTGGCATACTCCGCAAGACGATCAACTCCAAGTCGAAGGCCAACCTGATAAAAAAATACATCGCATGACTCAGCAACGGCTTTTTCGAGATTAACTGCGCCATGACCTGCTCTTTTCCAGCACCTGTAAATACGATTTCCAAATCTGTAATGACCTGGACAATACATTACTGTTTCAGAATTAATGACTCCCTCTGCAAGACCTGCTGCAGCTGTAACAAGCTTATAGGTAGAAGCTGGTGGATATTGCCCCTGGACAACCTTGTTGAGAAGTGGATGGTGAGGGTTTTCAAGCATGCCATTCCACGCTTTGTGTGAGATTCCGCCGACAAACTCATTTATCTGAAGAGTGGGAGCACTTGCCAGCACCAACTGTCGGCCACTATTTACCTCGACTGCAACCACTGCCCCGGCAAAATCATTCTCTGTCATGATATCTTCTGCTATTTTCTGCATATCAATATCAATTGTGAGTTGGAGGTCACTCCCAGGCAGAGGCTCTTCTCCTTTTAGATTTTTTTGTTCAAAGCCAAGGGCGTTAACCTCCATATAGCTCCGACCCTTTTCTCCTCGCAGATCAAATTCTCGAATCTTTTCAAGACCCATTTTACCAACCAGATCTCCCCCTCTATACACGCCCTCTTTCGATGCTTTCAGTTCTTTTTTGTTTATTTCTCCAAGATAGCCAATGAGGTGAGAAGCAAGATTATCATAATGGTAGACCCGAAGAGGAACAACTTCTATCTTTACCCCTGGCAGGTCAAGACGGTTATTTTCGATATAGGCAACTTTTTCCCAGTCTATATCATCTGCAAGACGAATTGGTATATGCCCTGGTGTATTCTCCATCTTCCTGATTCTGGCAAGTAACACGGAGATATCCACATCAAGAATCCTTGCCATTTTTTTAAGAAGTTGGTCATCAAGACGATTGTCCTCCCTGGACCAGACCACGTTAAATGATGGCCTGTTGGTTACAATTTCGCGTCCTTTTCTATCAAAAATATTACCTCTTGGAGCTGCCACCTCCACATAGCGAACCCTGTTATTTTCAGCAAGCAGAGCAAATTGTTCACCCTTTTGCACCTGCAGATACCAGAGCCTTGAGATCAACACGCCAAAGAAAAAAACCAGGACAAAGGATAAGACCAGTACCCTTTTTTTTATGATATCAAGCTCACCATCATCACGCTGGGTGATCTTGGTCATCTTGGCACCTTGACGACCGTCTGATTGCTGACTTGTTTTTGCTGGTGCTTTAGAGCGCCATTTATTTCGTTTTCTAATATTCTTCATACCAATAATTAACGAAATCTATTTCCGGAGCGGACTTTAAATACTTGAAGAGGAGTAAAACGCCCTTCCAACCATTTTGTAATCACCTCAAAAAATCGAAAAAGCGGGATTGCTATGAGCAGAATTAAAAATGTCCGTACCAACACTTTAGGCCATGACCAGGGCAAAAGTGTCTCTGGTGAAAAGAAAGAAACCAGGCCATGCACAAGTCTTGTCATCAACAGGTAAGAAACACCAATGAGTGGAATCTGGTAGAGTGATTCACGAACAGGCAACCTGGTAGAAATGAACTTCAGCAGAAGAAAGGAACCCGTATAAATGGTCAAGTGCATCCCCCCCACAGTGCCAGACACAATATCATAACACCAGCCAAGAGGAAGGATAACCAATAGACTGCGTAACAAATCAAAGCGATAGGCAAGATAGGCTATCAATATAAAATGAAAATCAGGCGTAGCCAACCACATCGGAGTAAACATAAACAGCGTTGTCTGGAGAATAATGGCCACAAGACCTATGGTAAGGTAAACTATTACAGCCATACTTACTCTTTAAATGGAATTTCACGTTGAATAACAAGCAATTCCTCTAAGGTCAGATAATCAACACTGGGTGTTACTTCAATCTCCTGAAACATTCCCCGTTTTTTTCGAACCACCCTGGAGATAACCCCGACTGGTAAGCCAGAGGGAAAAGTGCCTCCATACCCTGCAGTGACGACATGATCGCCCTTTTCGACTTCAACGGTTTTGAGAATATAATCAAGACGGTACTTTAAAGATCCTGTACCTTTAAGAATGCCGCGAACACGAGACTTCTGGAGGACAACATCGATTGCACTGGAAGGGGCAATTGCCAGCAGTACCCTTGAATAATTCGGTGCAATATTAAACACTTGTCCAACAATACCACCATCGGTAACAACTGGCATGCCATTTTTTACACCATCACTGGTTCCCCTGTCTATGGTGAGGGTTCGAAACCAAAGTGAAGGATCTTTTCCTGCTATACTGGCCGCAATAACCGGAAGGTCTGAGTTGTTTTTGAAATCCAGGAGTTTTTGCAGACGAGCGTTTGAAGCCAAGGCCTCCCTATACTGGTAAGAGCTGTTTCGACACTCCTGAAGCTCTTTCCACAACTTTTCATTCTCATCCCGAACAGAGATAAGATCGAGGTAATCGGTTTTTATTTTGTAAACATACCTGCTAGTTTCGGAAAACACTCTCTGGACGGGTCCAATGGACTCAAGGGCCAGTTTATGAAATGGACCAAATTTTTTACTGCCAATGGTAGAAACAAGAAAAATCAGGACCATGGTAAAAAGAAGCCCTATCAACAAGACGAGTCTGAAAACTTTTAAACGGCTACTGCGTTTTTTTCTGCTCCTTTGTCTCATAAATACGTGCAGCCTGTCTCATGACAGGTCCGATTGGCTAGAAACAGATAAGAGGTATTTGGTAAGATACCTGATCTGCATTAATCTATGGCAATTTCCTTGAGAATTTCGAGATTATCAAGAGCTTGACCAGAGCCCAACACAACCGAGGACAAAGGGTCGTCAGCTACAATAATAGGCATACCTGTGGCATTCATTAAAAGCTTATCCAGATTCTTGAGCAATGCTCCTCCTCCGGTCAGAACAATTCCCTGATCTACAATGTCTGCAGAAAGTTCAGGTGGTGTTACTTCCAGAGCTACCCGTACGGCATCAACAATCACCTCAACCTGCTCCGCAATGGCTGATTGTATCTCCTTAGAGGTAATTGTCAGTGTTTTGGGAACACCAGAGACAAGATCCCGTCCTTTGATTTCCATTGTTTCATAGGGTTCTTCTGGTAGGACATTACCAACGGTGGTTTTGATTCTTTCCGCAGTCCTCTCACCGATAGCAAGGTTATGTTTTCTTTTGATGTACTGAAGAATGGATTCATCCATTTTGTCACCAGCCACTCGTACTGACTTGGCGTACACAATGCCAGCCAGGGAAATAACAGCAACTTCTGTAGTACCACCTCCAATATCAACAATCATATTGGCCGTAGGTTCAGTAATGGGAAGATCTGCACCAATGGCAGCTGCCATTGGTTCCTCGATCAGATAGACCTCGCGTGCACCTGCTGATTCAGCTGATTCACGTACAGCTCGTTTCTCAACCTGTGTAATGCCGGAAGGCACAGAAATAATAATGCGAGGATGCACCAGGGTCCGTCTGTTATGAACCTTGTTAATGAAATAGCGTAGCATTGCCTCGGTAACTTCGAAATCTGCGATAACTCCATCTTTCATGGGACGTATCGCTTCAATATTTCCAGGAGTTTTGCCCAGCATGAGCTTGGCCTCTTTGCCAACGGCCAAGACTCTACTGCCTCGTATATCCTTCCGAACCGCGACTACGGACGGTTCTCTTAGAACAATTCCTTTGCCTTTTACATACAGGACTGTGTTTGCTGTTCCAAGGTCAATGGCCAAATCATTGGACATCCAACCAAAGAGAAAGTTAAGGGGAGAAAACATCAGGATTCACCAGTTGATAAATTCAAAACATATAAAAAGCCCGCAACAGAAGTTCTGAGCAGGATATCATTTTTTGCCAAAGTAATATCTACAAATAAAAACCAATATGACACATTACCAGTGACACAAAGACTTAGCAACCAATATACACTGGCACATGACCGAAAAAAGAGCGAAATATCTTGACAGAATAACAAATTCCATGGTATTCGACTCGCCACCAACAAATGAATGGGGCTATAGCTCAGCTGGGAGAGCGCTTGAATGGCATTCAAGAGGTCAGCGGTTCGATCCCGCTTAGCTCCACCATTTTTTTCCTACCTTCTTTTCACTTCCTTGCAGACAAGTACAGGCAACTCTTTATTTCACACCGCTCAGTACACTAAAAGTATTAAGAAGAATCATGTGGTATACGGTCGAAAATATACCCTTGAGGCATGAAAAAATCAGCTGGTGAAGGCTTCCAAAGCTTTCCCTGGACTTAAAAAAATAAAAGTAGCAGGTTTTTTCCAGGTCATCAAATTTTAGTCTTCAGTCTTTTTCAACGCATCACTGATAGACAGGGCATAGGGGTGATGTTTTCGCAAAAATGGCGCCATCTCATTGCGTGTTACACGGGCCTCATCCAAATCCTTATAGCTGCCATAAAAAACAAACAGTGTTGGGGGTGAGGTTTTCTTCCTTAAGATAAAGAGGTTGTCTTTGATGGCAAAATACTCATCCTGGACCAACATTTTTCTCAGATTTTGCTCCCCCTGTTTAGAGGCCAGCATCATCAACTGAATGGTATGTGCACCCTTGTATGCCCCGGCCAGCCAACTGGCACTTGCACGAAGTCGTTTCTCATAAATAACATTCGCATTTCTTGGGGGTTTTTCTTTTATTATCTCTGGTTCAAGAGTAGCAAAAACTTCCTTAGGGTCGTCAACCTCCTCGGGCTTTTCTTTAATATCCGCTTGTACCTGTTCTTCAACTTCCTCAGTCTGTTCCACATATTCAAATGGCGGCTGCAACTCTGTTTTTGCCTGACCGGCTACAGATTGAAAGGTTTCACTACTTTTGGGGGAAATATCTGCAGGTTTTTCTTTTGGGGATTCACCCCCACCACTGAAGATAAAAATGAGCAGGAGGATAAAGGCCATGACTGCTGCCCCCAATACCTGCTTTTTATTTTGCCTGATGAACTTATTCTTATTGAGAGAATCATTAATCCTGGAAGGTTTAAATTTCTCAGGAATTTCAACTCTGCTCAATATTGAGTTTTTCTTAAGAGCGCTGGGAACAACAGCCAACCTGCGCCTTAGCTCTGACCGATCATCTGACTGAGACTTGACATGTTCCAGTAAGACCAGGAAAGATTTTTCAGAACAGGACTTCTGCAAAGCCTCCTCGGCCAAAATATTTGTAAGACGTATATTTCCATCTGCGCCTTCAAAAATCTTCTCCACGGCTTCTGTTGTGAAAATTTCCTTATGATCCTGACGGTTGAGACCAGACATGGCCAGGCGAAAATTAAGGTAATTGCCTGTTTCCTGAAGAGTCAATGGTTCCAGAAAGTAACCAGTGTTGATATCGACAGTTGAACAGTAAACCGTCAATTGTTCAAGGTTTGCATCCAGACGGGGCCTGCCTACCAGAAGAATTTGAAGAGTATCAGTTTCTTCTGCTTCACAAAGAATCCGTATAAGCCGTTCCAGGGTGGCCAGGAAAAGCTTTTCAGCCTCATCAATAATAATAACGACTGATACATCGCTTTTTTTACGAAAAATCAATTGTGCTTTTAAGTCTTCAACAATCTGTTTGGAACTTGCTTCCGGAGAAGGGTCCATTCCAAGATCAAGACAAATTACGCGAAGGAGATCTTCAAATGAACCAAGTGGATTATCCAGAAATATAGGTTCAAAAACTTCGGGCAAACGTTCTAAAACCAACCTGCACATCAACGTCTTTCCCGATCCCTCACTGCCGGTAAGCTTTATAAGTGACTTACCAGAACGAAGATCAGATAATACGGAATCAAGTATATTGTCGCGTTCCCCTTCATTAAAAAATATTGAAGTATCAGGTTCTTCAGGAAAGGGTGACTGACTGAGTTCAAAGTGCTCTAAATACATTTCTCAGACTATGTGGGGTTATGAAAATATCTAATTTTTCGTTGAAACTAAATGTTCCTACATCTCAAAACAATATATTATCGAATAATTCATGCATCCTGTAAACCTATTTTTCTCGCAAACCATGATTTTTCAAAACTTTAGAAGCAAATGAATTAACTCGTTGTTAGTAAGAAATCACTGAAAAAATGGATCGTTTTTTAACAAGAGCTGCAGCAGCTTCCATATTTTCTTTGACTTTTGCCATGATACGTTACAACGTTTTACCTTATTTGGCTGGCCATAAAAACACTTTAAGGGAGCAAACCATGAATGGGGCAGAATTATTTGTTCGATGCCTTGAAAATGAAGGGGTAGACAGGATCTTTGGAATCCCTGGTGAAGAAAACCTTACTTTTCTTGAGGCACTGCGCACATCTTCGATTCGGGTGATTTTGACAAGACATGAGCAGGCTGCTGGCTTTATGGCTGCTACTTACGGCAGGCTTACAGGAAAACCAGGTGTATGTCTGGCCACCCTGGGACCTGGAGCGACTAATTTCGTTACCAGCACCTCTTACGCTCTCCTTGGCGGTATGCCTGTGCTCTTTATCACAGGCCAAAAACCAATAAAAAAATCAAAACAGGGGCAGTTCCAGATCATTAATGTTGTACGCATGATGGAGCCCATAACAAAATTTACCAAACAAATAGTCGGTGCCGATTCCATCCCTGCACTTATTCGAGAAGCTTTTCGCATTGCCGTCCAGGAAAAACGAGGGCCGGTTCACCTGGAACTACCCGAAGATATTGCCGAGGAATCCACCTCTGGTTCACCATTTCCAGTGACCACTGTCCAAGCTCCTCTTGCAAGCAGGGATGAGTTATTAAAAGTAGCTGAAATCATACAACAGGCCCAAAACCCTCTCTTGGTTATTGCCGCTGCTGCCAACAGGAAAAATACCTGTAAAAGTCTTGATGCCTTTGTCAAAAATACCAACATCCATTTTTGCAGCACCCAGATGGGTAAAGGCGTTTTAAACGAAAATGGTCCCCAATCACTTGGCACTGCCGCTCTCTCGGATCATGATTACATCCATTGTTCCATTGAAAAGGCCGATGTGCTCATCAATGTCGGTCACGATGTTGTTGAAAAACCGCCTTTTTTTATGACCAGAAACGGTATGAAAGTTATTCATATCAACTATTTCAGCGCAGCCTTTGATGATGTCTATTTTCCCCAGCATGAATTAATCGGCGATATCGCAGATTCAATTAATGAGCTTAACCGTTTATTAAAACCTGCTTCACTTGGGGGTGACGGCTATTTTGAGCGGGTAAAAAAGGGTTTTGAGGAAAGTATATCATCTGCTTCCAGTGACATCTCTTTTCCATATAAACCGCAGCAACTCATTTCAAGGGTGAGTAAAGTCATGCCTGAAGACTCCATACTGTCTCTGGATAACGGTATGTATAAAATATGGTTTGCCAGAAACTATATGGCCACATCACCCCAGGCCGTTTTACTCGATAATGCTCTGGCAACCATGGGAGCAGGTCTTCCCGTTTCCATTGCCGCCAAGCTGCTAAATCCTGAAAAAAAAGTTATGGCTGTTTGTGGTGATGGTGGTTTCATGATGAACTCACAGGAAATGGAAACAGCTGTAAGGCTCGGCCTTGACCTTCTCGTTCTTCTCCTGCGTGATAACGGCCTGGGAATGATTAAATGGAAACAAGGTGGTATGGGACTACCCAACTTTGGCCTCGACTTTGGCAATCCAGATTTTGTCAAGTATGCCGAGAGTTATGGCGCAAAAGGACACCTCATTACCAGAGCTGGAGAATTGGGTCCTGTTATTGAAAACTGTCTGCATCAAAAAGGCGTGCACCTTATTGATGTGCCTGTCGATTATACTGAAAACGAAACTGTGCTGATTGAGCAGTTGAGACTAAAAACCTGCCTGTTATAAGGAAAGAAGGCTAGGCAGGGGGTTAGTTTTGTTTGATATAGTCCAACATTTTCTCAATGACCATGTCAGCACTTTCACTTGTTGAGTCAATAATTAAGGCATCTTTTGCAGTTTTTAAGGGGGCGATTGTCCTATTTTGATCGTCTTGGTCACGTTGAATGATTTGAGCAAGAATTTCTTGCTCGTCAACCTCTTCCCCTTTTGTTTTTAATTGCCCAATTCTTCTCCTGGCTCTTTCTTCCGGACTTGCATCCAGGTAAAATTTCCAGGAAGCACTTGGAAAGACGACGGTTCCCATATCCCTCCCCTCTGCAACAATATTACCGCCACCGCCAATTTCCCGCTGCATTTCAGTCAGCTTTGCCCGAACCGATCTCAAAGCTGAAACGGCCGAGGCAAGCATGCTGAGTTCTGGTGTACGAATCAAAGCACTGATGTTTACCCCATCAAGCAAGACTTCAACGTCTTCTCCTTCAAATGGAGCTGGTAATAATTGAACATTCAAACTGGAAAGAACTGGAGCAACCTCCCCGTCACTTTTTATGTCTACACCTTGCTGCTTACATTTTAAAGCTACAGCCCGGTACATTGCGCCCGTATCAAGATAGGCATAGCCAAGACGGGCAGCCAGTCTTCTACTAACTGTTGATTTCCCCACACCTGATGGCCCATCGATTGTGACCAGGTTTAACTTAGACATAGGCAAGCTCTGTCAAACAGTCTTTCAATGCCTTGACAAAACGCTTATTTTCCTTTTCAGTCCCGACAGTTATACGGATAAAGTCAGGATAGCCATACGCCTTCATAGAACGGACAATGACGCCCTTGTACAGCATTGACTCATAAAGTTTTGTCGCATCGCCCTGCACATCTATAAGGAAAAAGTTGGTGCAGGATGGATACGCTTGACAACCAAGGTGCTCAACCTCCTTCATCAACCATGTCCGTTCCTGACTGGTATTATCAAGAGTCAGTCGGTAGTGTTCCGTATCATCCAGAGCAGCTGTAGCGCCGCTTTGAGCAAGCAGATTGATATTAAAAGGTTGGCGGACCCTGTGGAGCAAACTGGTAATGTCAGGGTGCATCAGACCATAGCCGACGCGAAGTCCTGCCAGACCAAAAGCCTTGGAAAAGGTCCGCAGTGACACCACTGCAGGCAGACCTTCCCTTTTTTGCCGATATTTTTCTATGTCAATTCGTTTTTCCGGTTCGACAAAATCAACGTAGGCCTCGTCCAGAACCACAATAACTTCTTCTGGAACTTGCTGTATAAAGTTTTCAAAACGTTCTTTCGAGATAAAGGTAGCGCAAGGGTTGTTCGGATTGTCCAGAAAAATTAATTTTGTTTTAGCAGTCACTGCAGAAATAATTGTATCCAGATCATGGCTCATGTCTTTGAGTGGTATTACAATATTATCCCCACCATGGACCTGAACAAATTTTTGATACATGAGAAAGGACGGATGGCTCGTTATGACCTCGTCCCCTGCAGTTACAAAGGCTTTAACCAAAAACTCTATAATTTCATTGGAACCATTACCAAGAATTATTTCACTGGCTAAACAATTGTGCCACGCAGCAAGAGATTCGGTCAGATAATGGCTTGAGCCATCAGGATAACGATGGAGGTTTTGAAGAGTTTTTTCAATAGCTTCAGTAGCCTTGGGAGAAGGCCCCCATGGATTTTCATTGGATGCCAGTTTAATAGAGTTGGTGATTCCATATTCCCGTTCAAGCTCTTCAAGCGGCTTTCCTGGAGGATAGGGAACGATGCTGGCTACGTTTTCAGCACATTTTAACTTCATTATTTACCCTATAACAGGCTTAATACCTGTGATGCCTGCTCGTTGTTCAATATTCCAGGCAGCCCGGAACAGCATTTCCTCCTGAAAATGAGGTGCTTGTAACTGAATACCTATTGGTAATTTATTGGCATTAAAACCTGCAGGAACTGAAATACCAGGAATTCCAGCGAGGTTGGCTGGTAAGGTCAAAATATCGGAGAGATAGAGTGCAAG